>JBEKSO010000026.1:0-18216 GCA_049516935.1 Thermoguttaceae bacterium | reverse complement strand
TCACCCGCGAAAGCAAGCATGTCTTCGGCAAGGGCGGCGCGGCACAGCGTCAGGCTTAGGGCCAACGAGAACAATATTCCAGTCCAACGAGGAATCATGACGAAAGCCTCCGTGCTAATTGTGTTTCGGATGTGATGCCCTTACGCCGCCATCCGTGCCTAATCCGCAGATACCTAATTTCATGTTCGATCAAGAAAAGTCGCAGAATGAATAATTCTCCCCGGCCATGCATATGCTTCGCGACGGGAACGAGCGGAATTCCCGGCAAACTTCCCGCAACCGTTACAGTGTAGGTCACCAGGGTTCCGTGCGAGGAACAAAGGGGGGTATCGATTTTTCAGTCAATGCCGACTATGACACCACGCATTTAGGCCGAAAAACAGACCAACTCCACGGCCGGAGCATGCACGGTTACCTGCGGACATGCTTTATTCTGATGCGAACTCTTACCAGCGATATTCCAGGCCCGCGAAGGCCCCGTTGTAAAACAGGTCGCCGGTCGTGGCCACGGTGGTCGCGGGGCTAAACAACGGCGGCGGATTGAGCACCGGCTGCTGGGAGGCAAGGGCCACGCCGTCGAGCCACAGTAGTTGATAGCCGCCGCGGAGCGACAGCCTTTCGGTCAGGTCATAGGTCGCCGTGATCCCGATCTCGCCGCAAAAGGCCGTGTTGTTGGCCGTGGCGCCGGTCGCAACGTGCAAACCAAAAAAGTTCGAATCATAGGTGAAGGTATTTTTGGCGCGGTCGTTGTAGATGCCCGCCTTGATGAGCGTGTCCAGGCTGAACCGGCCTCGCCGTAACACGATGGTATCGGCGCCGATCTGGAAGCCGACCAGGTCGTTAATGCCGATTATGTGCTGTATGGCATCAGCGTTAACGACGGGGGCGAACTCATTGACCAGGATCCGATCGTCCAGGTTGATGTAGCGGACGCCTGCCAGCACGGTCAGGTAGTCGTTCAGGCCGCGACTGGCGTTGATCTCGACGTCTTGCAGCCGTGAAGTATAGGCCAGGTTGGTATTAACCGGCGGGCCGATAAGGCCCAGACTCTCGCCACCACCACCCCTGAGGGTGAAGAGCACTCCGGCCCCATTGGGGCTGTTGATCGTCGGCGGGACGGCGCTCTGCCCGCCCAGGTTGAAATAGCGGGCATCCAGGCTCCAATCGTCGCTGAGTCGCCGCGCGACATCGATTTGCCAGCCGAGTTGCACGGGGAGGTCGAACTGATTGGCGTTGAACAATGGAGCCAATATACCAGTGGCCAACAGGGTTTGGCTGGGCAAGCGCGAGCGGTTGAGAAACAAGGCATCGGCCTGCACGGTCCACACCGGGTCGCAGTAGCATTCGCAACAGTAGTCGTTGCAACAGCCTTCGCAGCACGGCTGGCAGCTTGGGCAGGCGGCTGCGGCCGGCTGAATGCCGGGGCTCTTTGCGTCGCCCGCGGCGGCGGCCATGTCTTCGGCGACAGCGGCGCGGCCCAGCGCCAGTATTAGGGCCAACGAGAAGAAGATTCCAGTCAAACAGCGAGACATGGCTAAAGCCTCCGTGCAAAAAGTGTGTAGGATGTGATGTCCTTCCGCCTCGGCGGCGGAACGATCGGTCGACGGGCATCGCAGGCCATACAGCCCGGGCCTCTGCCCCAGCCGTCAGGTGTCTGCACTGCCGACTGCCATCCGTGCCTAATCCGCAGATACCTAATTTCATGTTCGATCAAGAAAAGTCGCAGAATGAATAATTCTTCCCGGCCATGCACATGCTTCGCGACGGGATCGCATGGAATTTTCGGTAAACTTCCCGCGACCGTTATGGTGCCGTTGATTATGGCTTCGCGCAAGGCAGGAAAGTGTTGAAGGTCGATTTTTCGGCCAGCGCCGACGCTGAAACCACCGCTTTTGAGCCGAAAAATGGGCAAGCCCACCGCCGGTGTGGGAACAGTATCCGCAAAGAACTAAAATACGGGGCGGGTCTTTTTTTGTGTTGTTTTCTGGGACGCAACTCCTTTCTGCGCAGAGACTTACATGCATTTATCCTCATCTTGAACAAATAGTAGTTGACATTCGTACAGTATTGTATAAAATGGTTGGAGACGAGGGTGAAAATCATGGAAAATCGCATTACCACATTTGTCGAAGAAGAGCGGAAAAACGAGGCCCAGCCGATTGGCGAAATTTTGAAGGAACTCTTTGCCCAGTACGAAAGGCGATTTCCCGGCATCGATATTGCCGTCGTGGAAACGCCGGTCAATGCCATTTGAGCGGAGGAGGACTAATCATGCTTGTTCTCAGTCGCAAAGCCGATGAAAGCATCGTCATTGATAAGCGAATCACGGTCACGATTCTGGAAATTCATGGAGGCCGGATCCGCTTGGGGATCGAGGCCCCAAAGGAAATCCCGGTCATGCGGGAAGAACTGATCGGCCTGGCAGCGGCAAAGTCGACGGCGGCATGATTTCTAAACCCGCCCTTTGCGAAAACCGCAAAAACACGTGTTCCTTTCGGGAGGGAATGCACGCTATCAGCGCCAGCGGAAATTATTTTGACAAAATTCTTGACCGGCAGGTAGGAACGAATAAAATAAAGGTGGAAGGAAAAAGCGTGCTTTGAGAAGGAAGGCCGATACGCCGCCTTCAAGGGTTAGTCAACTGCGACGGACAGCATAAGCGAGGTTGACGTACCGTCTTTTTGATAGATACTTTTCGATTAATTCTACAGCGTCATTTTTGCGTAGAGATACTCTATCTATTGAATTTGCCCGCAGAGATGAAACGCAACGAATTGTGGCTCAACATGCAAGATGGGCTGTAGTTTTAAGGGGAAACCCGCTTCGAAAGGGGCGGGTTTCCCTATTTTCTTGCGGGATTTATTGCAGCGATCCATTTTACAATGTCATCGATTACGGCTTTTGCCACATTGCCCGGAATTGAATATTCCTCGGGCAGACTTTTGCCCTTGCCTTCAATAAATAGATGATTCAGATTTGGGTAAGTAATAAAACTCACGTCTTTCCGCGATCCCAATGCGTTTTTCCAATTGGCAAAATTCTCCATCGTCGTCTGATAGTCCCGCTCTCCCTGCAAAATCAACATCGGCTGCCGCAACTTCACGGCCTCTTTAGCAGGCTCGTATCCGCGCAAATCGAGCCAGTATTTTGCCGGACCTCCCAGCAGAAGCGCGCCGGGATTCTTTTCCGACAAATCCGGCGACTTGATGTCGGCAACCTGACGCTCGAGTTCTTTAATTTTCTTTTGCGCTTCTTCGTTAAGTTTTCCATCCTGGGACATGATATACCGAGTTTGCTCTAAAACCAAATCTTCTAAAGGCCTGGTCGAGCCGGCGAGGCTGATGAATCCGCTGATTTTATCCTGGGCCTGGGCAATGCGAGGGATGAGCATTCCGCCGAGGCTGTGACCGAGAACCACGATTCTTTTGGAATCGATCATATCTTGCGATGCCAAGGCCTCGACAGCGGAAACAACGTCGTCAACGGTCTCTTCCTTGACGGTAATATTGCTTGTCATCATTGCCATCATAATCTGGTGCTCTTTGGTGCGTTTTTCATAACGCAACACGGCAATTCCCCGCGAGGCCAATCCATGCGCCAGATCGCGGAAAGGTTTGTTGGGACCGATGGTTTCATCTCGATCCTGCGGGCCGGAGCCGTGCACCAGGATCACGGCCGGGAATGGACCGTCGCCTTTGGGGAGCGACAAGGCGCCGGGCAGACTCCAAATGCCTTTGCCGATTTGTATTTCCTTTTCCTCAAACTTGGAAAAATCGGCGTAGGATGGCGGTTTGTATTTGCCCGAAGGCAGAAAAAAAAGTCCCGCGATCTTATTCCCCGACGTGAAAACGACCTTGGCATCGAGCATCCCCTGCTTGAATTCACAAGTCACGAAGACCATTTCATATTGCAGGTATTTTTCCGTCCTGGTTTCGGTAATTCGCTGAAAGGCGCCATTTTCCTTGATCAGACCATCCCAGATCTGTTTCAGGCTTTCCGCCGGGAGTGCCTGGCTCATGGTTTGGTCGAATGGCTCGACGGCCTTGTCAAATTGGCCTCCTGCCATTTGGGTTACAAATGTTTTTGCCATTTCCACGTGCTTGGGGTCTTCGCCAGCGGAAGCGATTGATTGGGAGAATATGGCCAGCAGCGACAAAGCGGCAACCATCACACGCTTAATCTTGCCAGCCTTGTTTCTTACTTCTCCTTCTACCAAACAATAGATGTTTTCTTTTATCATGATGGCAAAGTTAAACATGAATGGCTCCTTAGTAAGGATCTTGAATTGCAAATGCGGATTTTTTTCTCTAGCCCAGGCATTTTACGCCTGGGATGCGGGGAATTTTACAATCCCTATCACTTAGACCCTTTATGGGCAGTTGGAGCCGGAAATAAAGGAATCCCGTGAACGGGATTGACATTAAATGATGGCAACAGCTTCCGGCCACAGGCGTAAACGCCTGGGCTAGGGAAAAAAACATTCACAGCTATTCATACTTTTACAATTTGAATAAGGATTGGCTAGCGGACCACTGGCGCGGCGTTTGGCCCTTCGTTAATATCCGGCGGCGGCGTGACCGCGGCAGGCGTTGAGTTCTGGGCTCGCGATCCCGGCCAAAGTGCATCTGCCTGCTGGGCCGTCAAAGTTACAGGCGGTTGGAATTGATCGCCGGCCATGTAATCCAAGAGCGATCGCAGCAACTGCCGGGCCACGGATCGGTTTTCCAGGTTGTTCTGAATGTCGGGTGCGCAGACCAGCAACCGGCCCGGACCAACCTTGCACTCGAACACCACGCCCAGCTTGTAATTGCGATTCCAGTCGTCGATGGCCGAGACTATGGGCAGCAACTGCGGCGGGGCCTTTTCGACGTTGATTGCCCGCACTCCGCGCACAATGTCGGTCCATTGCCAATCGCAAAAGGCCTCGGTGGGAAATCCGGCCAGCGCCGGGTGTTTAATGTCGCACCACAGGCCCAGCATGGCCTCAAGCTTTGGATTCATCTGGCGGTTCCAGAAAACAGGTACGTTGTTCAAGGGTGGGCTGGTGTCGTCCAGGTCCTTTGCGGCGGGCGTGAACAGGACCTTGCCGCCGGCGGCCAGCCGGTTTTGGGCATCTTGCCATACGCCGGTCACAAGCACGTCGGCCGGGACGGTCGCATCAACCTCGGCCGGGTATAGCCAGAAGTTCCAGTCGTTCTCGACGCTCGTGCCGGCAAGACCGACGACCAGCTTGTACTGCTTAGGCGCGGCAAGCTGGTTCAAGTCAACTGTAACTTTGCCCAAGCTGATATTTTTGCCGATGGGAATGTCGCGGGCCGGGAAAGCGCCTTCGGCGGCCGCATTGCCTGCCAAATCGACAATCCGCCAATAAGGCGCGGCGGCGCTCAAAGGCGCCGGTCCATAGTGGGCGATTTCCACGTCCACATCAAACGTGTCCGAGTTCCTGTATACGTGATTGCGCATCCGTGCCAGCGGCACGGTCGGACCGCAAAACCGGCTGAACTGCCGGGCCGTGACATAACTCTTGGGTTTCCAAAACGCATCGACCACGCCGACAAGCGCAGTGCCCTGGCCCAGGTAGTCGCGCAGGTCGAGCAACTGGAAACCTGCCAGGGCGGGCGTGCGCAGGTTGGCTTCGATCTCCTCCTTGTAACAGGCAAGCTGGAACTTGCCCGAAGCCCAGGCGAATTCCTTGTTCCGATCCAGTACGCCGCGCTGGGCGGCCGAGTCGCGAAAGATTTCGTAGTTTCCGGGGCGCAAGTATCCGGTGAATTCGTGGATCACGTCGAAATCGGGATACGCGCACCACTGGCCCACCTCGTGCGATAGGACGGGCACTATGACACCGCGCAACAATGGGGAATCGGAATAGTCGGCGCCGAACCAGCCGCGATTGCCGCGTACCGACACAACGACATATTGCGGGCCCTCGGCGCGGGGATTAGCCCGCCCACTGTTCTCGGCATACAGCCTGCGCGGATCCTGTTTGTACCAGTTGACGGTCCAGGGCTCGAGCACGCCCTGCCAGCGTCCGGCCGGCTCATTGGTGGGCGACAGCAGGATGAACGACGGATGGTTGCCGTATGCCCGCACAATCCGGGCGGTTTCCAATTCGAGCATCTTTGAGATGGGATTGCCCGGAGTGAATGAATTCCACATTCCGCACTCGGGCTGGATGTAAAAGCCCAATTCATCGGCCGCGGTAAAGGCGGCATCGGGCGGGCACCAGGAATGAAAGCGAAAGTGATTCAGCCCATAGTCCTTGCAGATCTGGATAATTTTCTTCCACGAGTCCACGTCCGTGGCCGGATATCCGGTCAGGGGGAAATCGCCGCCGTGATGAGTGCCGCGGAGGTTGATCTCCCGGCCGTTGAGCAAGATCTTGACGCCGTCGGCCTTGATTTCGCGGAGCCCGAAGGCGATTTGACGCTGATCGTCGGCATTTTCACCTGCCAGTTTGAGAGTTAGGTGTTGCAAGACCGGATGGAACTCGTCCCAGGTTTGCGCGTCGTTGGGCAAGGCTGTCTCAAGCTCGACTTGGGCGCCTTTTTCGTCCCAATCGACTTTCTTGGTTGCCGCGCCGGCCGTCAAAGTCCCTGAACCAGGCCGGCCGGTGATATTGCCGATATGGACCTTGATCAAGGCTTTTTTGCCGGCAACGCTGGGGAAGACCTGGGCGTCGTCGATCCAAACCGGGCTGGTGGCGATTAGCTCGATGCGGCCGGCAATGCCGTTCCAGGTGGCGCCAAGGGCGTCAGATACGCTATGGCCGTCAGGGCGATATGGCAGGATCATGCGGTTATCCGCGCGGATCGTAAGCCGATGTTTGCCTGGCGCGAGAATGCCCAGATCAAACTCGTGGGGCGCGACCAGGCTGTTGCAGGAGCCGAGTTTTCGGTCGTCGATCCAGGCGGTGGTTTCCCATCTGGGCCGTTCTAAAAACAGTTGCACCCGCTTGTCTTGCCAGGTTTGTGGGATATCGACGTCGCGCTGATACCATGCGACGCCCAAGTAATGTCTTGGCGGCTGCGATAGGAATGGAATTTTGACGTTGCCCGGCTGAGTATATGCCTTGTACTGCGGCAGCAGATACCAGCGCAGATCCCTGGGCAAGCCGGCGACCCAAGGCGTGTCGATACTAATCTCGTCACCATAACCTTGCGACTGGAGAATGCCGGGGAGATTGATGCGGTCCGTCAATTCGCGATTAAACCACTGCTCTTTTACGCCTACGTCGTCGCGATCCATGGCGAATCGCCACTGGCCCGACAATCCCAAGGTTGCGTTCGACTGGGGCGGATCCGGCGTCGGCACTTGGGCAATGACGAATCGCGGAACCATCGCCGCGCCGATAGATAAACATAGCACAGCAGTTGTTATCACAAATTTCATGCAGCATTTCATGCAAATCTCTCTTCTGTAATGCCTAGGATCACTGTAGCAGGTTGTATTTTTAAATTTCTAATAGAATGACATAAACCGGTATTTAATGTGCAACTACTTGCTTGCAGACAAGTCTACGGTGCATCCACCAGAGTGAGCCGATTGCAGGCAGGCATCAAGGACTTGTTGGGTTTTTAGCGCCATCTCGCCCCAGCGGTGCTCCAGTTGGCCCGAGAGCGCCAACTCGGCGAATTTGCGGAACATGTTCGTTTCCTGTGAGTTATCGGTACTGTTGCTATACTCGCTGACCGTGAAACGCCGGGCATGTTCTTCCATGTTGAAATCGCAGCCCGTGACGTTGTATATGGGATTGGACACCTCGAAAGCAACTTCGGCGCCATACCAGGGAAGCACGAAATCGGGCACGTAAAGCGATCCCTTCGCTCCTCCCAAGATCACCCACTGCTGGATCTCTGTCAAGTAAGAGCAGTAGAAACCGGCCGAGACTCCGTCGGCATAAAACAACTCGGCCGAGAACTCCGTGGGGACGGCCGCGGGGCTGTCCGGGCGGCGATGTTCCGCCAGGATGCGGCTGGTAACTTTTCCGGGCAGGGCCCAGTTCATCGTCCACAGCGTGAGACGGATGTTGTACCAGCCCAGGTCGCCAAGACAACCCAGGGGTTCAAGCAAACAGTTGGTGCGGATGTTGCTCGCGAAAAAATCGTTCCCCGCGCCAAAGCTGAATTGCGAAGTAATCCGCTTCAACGGACCGATGCTTTGGCCGTCATTGAGGATATTTCGGATGTTATCCAGACGCCGGCTGTGCATAAACATTACGCCGTCCATGAACTGGACGCCGTTATGCCGACATGCAGCAAGAATCTCCCGCACGTCTTGGGACGTGGCGCCGACGGGCTTTTCCACAAGCACGTGCTTTCCCAGTTCCGCCGCGCGGATGACCCACGGCTTGCGTATCCCAGTCGGCAAGGGGATGTAAATGGCATCCACATCATTGCCGGCCAAAAGCTCATCGTAGCTGCCGCAAGCGCGCGGAGGAGGATCAAATGGTGCGTGCCGCTGACACTCGCGTATGAACCGCCGGCATTTTTCAAGATCGCGGCTGGCCACGGCCGTTAAGGAGCAATTAGGCGCATTGCGGATAGCCTGCCAGTTTTTGCGGGCGATTTCCGCGGTCCCTAAAATCCCCCAGCGGCAAATTGACTTTTGCATGTCGCACGACTCCTTATTTACCGCGCCTGCTGAATTCCAACGAAGTGCCAGGAATACATTGTCGTCATGGCGCTTTTTTCAATCCTTCCCATTTGACGACCCAGGTTCCGTCATCCGGGAAACCGGGTGCATTTTTATCGGCGGGTCCAGCGTCCCAACCGGCGGCCATCATGGCCACGGCATAAAGCAGGCCGCCGTTGGAAGGGAAATACGGGAACGGGCCGCCGGTGCTCAGGCCGACTGAATTAAAGTCGTTTTTCGGGGATGCGTAGAGCAGCGCATCGACCGCCATCTTAGGCTCGCCATTGCGGGCGGCGGCCATGGCCATCATGGGAAAGTCCCAGCCCCAACAGCGGTCCCACTGCCAATCGGACATCACTTTTCGCACCGTCGCCTTCATCACCACTGGATCCGTACCGTCGCCCGGCAGCATTCCCAACGTGCCGATCAGCGAGGGATGTTCCCAGTTCATCTTTGTGTAAGTGTTGGTCATGCCTTCCTGTTGAAGATATAGGCCGTCGGCCTGCGGCAAGGGCGCCAGGCCTTGGAGGACCTTTTCCCATTCAGGTTTGGCCTCCAAACCAAGACGTTTTCGCCACTCTTGTGCCGTACGCAAACCGAATCGCCAATAACACAGTTCAAAGGCCGGATTGCGGGTCGTCTTTGTGTCAATTTTTTCTGGCACGGTCTTGATCGGGGGTCCCAAATTATATTTTCCCGATTCCTTGTCCAGCACGGCGAACGACGCCATGAAATCGGCCGTCTGATCGACAATATCGCGCCATTTTTCCACGGTCTCGCGCGTCGGATGCAGGCGATAATCCAGGTTGGCATAAAAGATCGGATGCGGTTGCTGCCAAATCAACAGCGGGCCGATACCTGAAGGCGAATCGCGTCCCTCGGGCCCGACCATCTTCGGCCAACGGGCGCCTTTATATCCCTGCTGCCGGGCCTTATCCTGGGCCGACGGCAGAATTTTCCGGTACCAATCCAGGCTGCGCTCGAACAGCGGCCAGCGATCCCATAGGGCGTAGTGCGCGGCGTGCCACCAATGCATCTCCAGGTGGAACTTGCCGTTCCAGGCGCTGCTGTTATTGAACAATCCGCTTTCTTCAGGCGGATACAAACCGGCTTCCTGCACGGCCAGCAAGTACTGCGAGAGCACGATACGCCGCTCCAATTCCTTCCAACGCGGATCTTTGCTGGCCGAAAGGTCGATCGCTCCGCCGCTCTGCCAGAACTGCGGCCAGTGCGCCTCGCTCGCCGCTTTAGTCCCGGCAAATGTCAATTGCTCACCGGTGATTTTCCCTGGCGAAAAGGCAGAGACAAACTCCAGTGTGCCCTCATCCTTGCCAGGCGCCAGGAGATAGGTGTGCGGCTTTTCTTCCTTGATCGTCGCTCGGCCGGCCCAAGTCAGGCGGACATTATAAAGGTCGTTGTCGAGTTGCCGCCCAAAATCGGCCTGATGGTCACCTAATATCATGCTTGTAGTATGCGAGCCCGGCTTTTTCCAATTGGCCCCTGACGACGAAGGACTGCCGTAGGGAAAGGCCAGTTCCACGCTCAAGCGGCCGGAGGAGACCAGCGGCGATTCGATGTGTACGGCGATGGCGTCACAATCGGGGTGAGCGCAAGTCTCGACCTGCACGGGCTGTCCCTCGAATTCGAATCGGCTGACGACCAGTCCCCGCCACAAATCCAACTCTTGATGGATGTTGCGGATATGATCAAGCGCGGTCTCTTTGCCGTCAGACGCGACAAGGCGCATGGCAAGCCGGCCCAGATTGAACCGATGCGGGTTCTCACGCAGCCACTGGTAAAGTTCTTGCAGGCCTCTGCTCCCAGTTGCATAGCCGACGGGCCGCCCGTAGGTATCGTACTCTGTCAGCTTGTAGTCCTCGATCCGTTTTCCCTCGGGCAAGAGAAAAGTGTGCCATCCCCAGTGCGACATGGTATTGCCGTAGAAGGTCTGCAATCCGGTCACATCCAGACCGAAGGCAAATTCACCGTTGCCCACTTGCAAGGCGGTTTGCGGGTCTGCTTTGTCGAGCACGACGTTGTGCCGGGTGACTAGCGCGTGGCGGTCAATAGGCGCGGCGTTTTCACTTGCCAGCGCCGGTTCGGAACACAAGAGGGCCAGCAACGCCGCCGCGGTGATTTGCTTGATCATGGGTACTCCTTCAAGAAGCCGTGGTTCTTGATAATGGAATTTTGACAATTAGGAGCGAGTTTGGCAAAATAAAATCGGTAAGTAATAATATCATATCACCCTTAGGCGCCACATGCCAGCAGGTATATTGGCTCCTGCAAGGGGTTAAAAATGATGTTCCTTTTTCTATAACCAGTTTGTCATCAAGTGTCGAATTGATGGGATTGCGACGCAATCATCGAATTCTGCTGCCGGCTTGTCGCCAACATTAAGAGGTGGGGGCACTTGACGCATCGCGGTTTTGCGAAACAATTTATTGCTGGTTAACCGCCAGGGATTCCGTAGACCATGGCTAGTGCTCCCATGAACAGACTCTTGACCTTTGCATTAATCTCGATCTTCGCCGTCGCGCCGGTTGCCGTCGCCTGGAGTTCTGATTCATCATTGCGGGACGTGCGACCCAACATCATCCTCATCTTGTCGGACGACGTCGGCATCGGCGACATCGGCTGCTGCGGGGGGCCTTTCAAGACGCCGCAAATCGATGCACTGGCAAAAGAGGGCATGCGATTCGAATATTGCTATTCAACTCCGCTGTGCGGGCCGTCCAGGTGTGAACTCTTGACCGGCCGTTATCCCTTCCGAACCGGCCTGATCAACAACAATAGCCGCAATGCGATCCAGCCGGGCCGCGAAATCATGATTCCCAGCGTCATGAAAAGAGCGGGCTACGCAACCGTCAGCGTAGGCAAGTGGGGCCAGATGAGTCTTGGCCCCGGCGAGTGGGGCTTCGACGAATATCTGGTTTTCCCTGGCAGCGGCCGATACTGGCGCGAGCAAACCGCTCATTACCGCGTCAATGGGAAAGTGCAGGATTTGGCCGAAGGGCAATATCTGCCCGACATCATGCATCGTTTCCTCGTTGATTTTATATCGCGGCATAAGGACCGGCCGTTTTTTGTCTATTATCCCATGTCGCACATTCACGGTCCCATCGTGCGCACGCCCGACAGCAAAGAGGGGGCAGACAGAAACCGCCTTTATGCGGACAACGTCGAATATATGGATATGCTCGTGGGAAAGCTGATTGCCGAACTCGACCGCCTGAATTTGCGGGAGAAAACGCTCGTGCTTTTCAGCGGCGACAACGGCACCGCGCGGTTCGGCGCGGGAATTGCGACAGTGAATGGACGAAACATCAGCGGCATGAAAGCGACGATGCTCGAAGGCGGCAGTCGCGTGCCCCTGTTGGCCAACTGGCCCGGCGTCACGCCTGCCGGAAAAGTCAGCAGCGATCTTATCGACTTCAGCGATTTCTTCGCCACGTTCGCCGAACTCGGCGGCGCCAGACTGCCCGAAGGCGTAACGCTCGACAGCCGCAGTTTCGCCGCGCAAATCAAAGGCGAAAAGGGCACGCCGCGCGATTGGGTGTATGTCGAACTCAACGGCAAATCATACGTACGCGATGCGCGTTTCAAACTGACCAACGGCGGGGAACTGTATGACCTTTCCAATGCGCCCTACAAGGAAATCCTCGTTCCCATGGAAACAACCGACTTGACGGCCGTTACGGCGCGCGAGAATCTGCGGAAAATTCTCGTCCAGCATCCCGCGGCTCCCGCCCCAGAAAAAGGCGGCGCCCAGACAGGAGCCTCAAGGCAGCGAAGGATCGGCCGACAGAACCAATGAAACGGCAAAACCGGTCACGGCTTATCAATGATTGTCTATTATTATTTTACCAAGGAGTTCATAATGAAAAAACGTCGATTAGGCGCTCATGGTCCGGAAGTGTCGGCCATGGGTCTTGGATGCATGGGGATGAGCGAGTTTTACGGGGCCCGCGACGACCAGGAATCGATCGCCACCATAAACCGCGCATTGGAGTTGGGGATCAATTTTTTTGACACCGCGGACGTTTACGGACCGCACATTAACGAAGAACTAGTCGGGCTAGCACGCCGGCACAAGCGGCGGGAGATCATCCTGGCCACCAAATTCGGTATCATTCGCGACACGAGCAATCCATCTTTCCGCGGCTTGGACGGCAGGCCGGAGTATGTGCGCAAGGCCTTTGAGGCCAGTCTCAAGCGGCTTGGTTTCGACTACGTGGACCTGTATTACCTGCACCGCGTCGATGCAAAAGTGCCGATAGAGGAAACCGTCGGCGGGATGGCGGAATTGGTAAGAGCCGGCAAAGTGCGATTCCTCGGGCTGAGCGAGGTCTCGCCAAATACCTTGCGGCGGGCGCATAAAGTGCATCCCATCACCGCGGTGCAAAGCGAGTATTCGCTATGGACGCGCGAGCCCGAGGCCGAAGTCATACCAACCTGCCGCAGCCTGGGCATCGGCTTTGTGCCTTATAGTCCGCTGGGGCGCGGTTTTCTCAGCGGATCGATCGCCAACCCGGACAACCTTGACCAGGATGATTTCCGTCGACATCACCCGCGGTTCGAGGGCGACAATTTTACCAAAAACGCCGCACTTCTGGGCAAGCTTAAAGATATGGCCTTCAAGCACGGCTGCACGCCGCCGCAAATGGCGCTGGCATGGGTGCTGGCTCAGGGCGATGACATAGTGCCGATCCCCGGCACGAAGCGGAGGCGATACCTCGAGGAGAACGCGGCCGCCGCCGATCTGACGCTCAGCAAAGAGGAAATGACCGAACTGGATGCCGCTTTTCCCGTGGGCGCGGCAACCGGCATGCGCTATCCGAAGTTTATGATGGACATTCTCAATGGTTGAAAGGCTGTCAAAAAATCCATAAAGCCGGGAAAATTCCCGGATCGAGATTCAATTTGACAAGATCAACCCATTTATAAGTCATATTTCCATTACGTCGCTTGGCTGATAACGAGTGGCGACGAACAGCGGCAACCGGTTGTTTAAAATACGGCGATGAGTTTCCAGGGCCAGCGAGGGCGTATTGTTGTCGTGAGAAAGATGGGCCAGGCAGACCCATTTCATTCTTTTCGATGAGGCCGATCGGAGAATTTCAGCGGCTTCGAAATTGGAAATGTGTCCGCCCGGGCCTTTGATGCGTCTTTTCAGCCATTCGGGATAGCGGCCGTTGGCCAGCATTTCGGGATCGTAGTTGCTTTCCAAGAGCACGGCATGCAAAGATCCGATTATGTTTTGCAGATCATTGAATACGTGCCCCAGATCGGTCAAGATGCCCAAACGGTGTTTTCCGTCGTCCACCACAAACGCCACTCCATCCACGCTGTCATGCGGAGTAGGAATGGTTTCCACTTTAACCTTTCCAAATCGCAGAATTTCACCTGAGCAAAAGTGCCTCAGCTCTTTTATTTCTCCCAGTTCGTATCGGCTGGCGGCTCTGTATGTCTTGGCGGTAACGTAGATTGGCAAGCGGAATTTGCGATGCAAGACGCCCATGCCGCGAGAGTGGTCTACATGGTCGTGGGAGATCAAGACCGCATCGACGCCGGCCGGATCCCGGTGGTGGAAGGCGAGCCGCTCTCGGACCCGGCTGCCGCTTATTCCGGCATCGAACAACAACTTGATTCCGCCTGCTTCAACGTAGATGCAGTTGCCGTTGCTGCCGGATTGAAGGGATATGATACGCATGGGCGCATTATATCGACTTGGCGATGAAAGTGAAAAGAGCGGCTGTAAAAGCGATTATTGACGTTTGCGTTGAGCATTGCCGGTGATGCCGGACCTTTTTGCATAAATTATCGGCATCACTTCGGTCGGTCTCAGTCGTTAGCCATGCAAAGGTCAACAAAGTTGGTCCAAGAAACGAAGAAACTCGCTCTTCACATAAGCGAGTTTCTTCTTAAGCGATTAAAATTGCGCGAAGAGGCGGTACGTCAACCTCGGTCACATGCCGTCCTCATTTATGTGGACCAGCCCTTGAACCCGGCGTATCGGCCCTTCATCTCAAAGATATGATTTCCTTGCAGAACAGTCCTGAGTATATATTATTTTTCCGATCTGTCAAGTATTTTATTTGTTTATTTTAGGAACAAATTTTCACTGCAGACTCGACGTACTTGTATTCCGAGGCATAGCGAAACAAGGGCGCAACTCTATACAAGAGTCCATGATGAGTCGCGATAATTCAATCAGATCGGTTCTCGATTGAATATTTTCATCAGGCATCTCAACGAACTGATTCTCGATTAGATCTATCCAATTAAAATCTGGAATAATGATCGAGCCACTATTTCAGGTTATTGCCTGAAATGGAACTATTGCGATTATTTTTTATGGTTATATATGTCGGATAAGATAAGCGAATATGACCTGGTGGTAATCGGCGGCGGTCCCGCGGGAATCTTCGGGGCTACTGCGGCGGCTTTTTTCAAAAAAACCGTCGCCCTGGTTGATAGCCATCACGAACTCGGCGGCGCCGGGGTCAATACGGGCACCGCGCAGAGCAAGACGTTGCGGGAAACGGCGCTGGCTTTGTCGGCAATGAGGTCGCGCAAGCTTTACGGAGTGGATTTATCATTGCGGCGAGAGGCGACCGTCGCCGATTTCCTCCGGCACGAGCGGAAAGTGAAGGCCGGCCTTAATGCCATGTTGGCGCGGCGGATGGAGGTCAACCAAGTCGATGTCCACTGCGGCACGGGCGTTTTTGTCGATCCGCATACAATCCGCGTTGCTTACCGGCGGACCAATCAGGCGGGCGACCAGCCGTTTGTATCAAACGAGGCTGTGCTGCGCGGAAAGAACATACTCATTGCAACCGGATCGTCGCCCGTCCGCCCGCCGATTTTTCCATTCGGTCCGGGGGTCTACGACTCCGACACGATATTGCAGTTGGACCGCCTGCCTAAGACGATGGCAGTGGTAGGCGCGGGCGTGATTGGCTGCGAGTACGCTTGCATGTTCGCCACGCTGGGGGCCGAAGTCCACGTGGTCGACGGCCGCAAAGAGCTGTTGCCGTTTCTCGACGGTGAAATCTCGCGTGCGCTGACTGCCGACATGGAAAACAACGGGATAATTTTTCATTGGGGGGAAAGGGCGGAGACGTGCGCCGTCGCGGATTCGGGTTCCGCACGTAAACAAGGCAGGGTCACTCTTACGCTTAGCTCGGGCCTGCGACTAAAGGTAGACGAGGCGCTGATTGCCGCCGGCAGAAAAAGCAACATCGAAAATCTAAATCTGTCCGCGGCGGGCGTGGGAGTCGGCGACCGGGGGATCATCCACGTGGATGAGCAATTCCGCACGAACGTGCCTCATATTTATGCGGCGGGCGACGTCATCGGATTCCCGGCGCTGGCTTCGACCAGCATGGAGCAAGGCCGCCGGGCGGTGCAGCATGCCTTGGAATTGCCGAATATTTCCCAAATTCCCCGCCTCCTGCCCATTGGCATTTATACCATCCCCGAGATCGGCACGGTCGGCGACACGGAAGAGGCCCTTAAACGCCAGGGGATCGACTATATTGTGGGACGGGCATCGTACCAGGACAGCGCTCGCGGCCGGATCATCGGCGACACCAGCGGATTTCTAAAACTCCTATTCCGCCGCGACGATATGAAACTGCTGGGCGTGCATGTGATAGGCCAGCAGGCCGCCGAAGTCGTACACGTCGGGCTGATGGCCATGCTTGCCGGGGCCACGGCCGAGATTTTCGACGAGGCATGCTTCAATGAACCCACGCTCGACGCGCTATACAAGTTCGCCGCCTTGGAAGCGATTCTCAACGTGTCCAATTCGACAAATATTAACCTACCTGCATTCTAAACGGTTGTCCAAGTATTATTCCCCTCTACCGTTTGCGGGAGAGGGGCCGGGGGTGAGGGCGGATTGCCTTCCAAACTCCAAAGTTATTCTTGGACAGCCGCTTAGAATCCCCCACAGTCATTTTGGGCCGATTTTCCGAAGCTTTTCCCCCTCCATAGGTGCAATTTAACACTTTCTTGTGAGTGTTACACTTTTGAGGATTGACAATCAATTCATTTTTTGTATGTTTTTATTTCTAAGATAAATCTCTCACCCAATCTAAAGAGGCAGCGTTAGCGTCCGAACGAAAACGTCCCGCTGGTGAGGACTGCAGTCCTTTGGGTGCATCTTTTTGGCTTGCATTATGCGAACCAGCCCTGTTCAGCTTTATTGGCCGGAAATCTTTGTCCCTGGCTTTTGGGCTAGACGAAGTGTCGTCTATCCGTAGACAGGTGAGGTAAAAGCCAGAACAAGAAGCGGCGTAGATAGACTTTTTTAGGCCGTCGTTTCCTCGCGGATTTCGTAAATTCCGGGATCGAATACCAGAATTGACGAGTGCGTTGATTTGCGATTGGGTTTGTCGCCCCGAAACTCTCCTAGAGAAAGAAGTTTGTTTGGTTCAAATTAAAAAGGAGCGAGTTATGCAACAGAAATGTGTCTTCGGCGTTGCGATATGCATCTTAGCGCTTTTGGTCATATCGCCATTGGCCTGCGCGCAGGATCCCGGCACGCCTCTGTATGGTGGTAATTTTGGCACCATCGACTTGTATACTGGACTTACCCTCCTCCCTACCCAGGTTGTGCCGGGTGATGTCGCGCTTCTCGAGGACCCGAACGGAGGGCCTGCCAGTTCAAACTGGTCCGACCTCGCCCGCTTTTTCAACCTCAATGTGAATCTCATCGATCCGCTAAACCCCGGCGGCCCGAACATTTCAACTACTTTCGGTGCCGTGTTTTTGGTTCCCGACTCGGATCCGACTGGGATCCCCGATATCACCGTGAATTTCCTGAGTGGCAACATTACAAACGCGGCCTTGCCCAACGTGCTTCACCCCAACCAGCGGTTTCTTACGGAAATCCAAATCGGTACCGGGACGGATGCCGATATCACCCAGTACAACATCGCAGGGAATAGCGCCATATACAACATTCATAGCGATGCGGCCCAGGAGGGCGGCCCGGCCGAGACGACCATCATGCCAGGTGCCCCCGTCGGGGATCCGCTTATCAATGGGGTGTTCTTTATCGACGAGGCAGGCAACACCAGCGGCAACGGCCGACCCGGCATCGACTTCAAGTCTGGCAGTAACGACGTCCCCGCAGCGGCCGGAGAAGGTTGGAGCGACACCTTGAATTGGGACGCCAATACGGGTGTGCTGACTTGGACATCCGACGGTGGACCCGATAACGCCGACGACCAGGAGTTCGAAGTCTATAACGGTGTGAACGGGGGGGAGCATGTCATCGCCTGGGTCATCGGCGGCTACGACGTCCCTGAGCCGTCCAGCCTCATCCTGCTCAGCATCGGCGCAATCACTCTACTCGCATATGCATGGCGAAAGCGTTCGCGGACCGCATAGGGCATCCAAGCAAATCATCTGGCAAAACATTTAAGTCATCCGTGAGGGTGGCTTTTTTGTTGAGTCATAGCCATCCACCCCGCACCGCACCCAAGACCACCAGCGTCAAATGTACCGGCAAATGCGGACGGCAGTCGTATAGTGCTCATAGAGCCGGTTTATCCTCTCTACGCAACGCAC
>JBEKSO010000025.1:0-18471 GCA_049516935.1 Thermoguttaceae bacterium | reverse complement strand
CGAATAATTGCGCCCGAATGGTTCCGAAGGCCTGTGCAACGTCTTGAGTCACATCTAAAACAGTAACGTCCGACAAAAACGCCATTAGCGATTCAAGGTATTTTGGCGGAGCATTCTTGCGTAAGGCCCAGGTGTAAAGTTCGCCCAATGTAATCACGGAAAGATGGAGTTGTCCTGAATGCTGAATGAACCGACTCGCGATTTGCCCGCCGGATTTTAAATAAGCGGAACAGATGTCCGTGTCGATCAGGAAACTCATAGATTAGGCTCCGGGCGATCCGTTTTCCTACTCTCTTGGATAGCCTCGAACCAAAGATCCAATTCCGTGCCGCCGTCGGCCCAGGCGCCGGCCGCTTGTCGAATTCCTTCTCCAGGCGGCAACTGCCGCTGGACGATTACCGTCACCGGCTGACCGTCCGGATAACCGGAATCGGCGTCCAACTCAATTGTCTTGCCATGCACAATGCCGCGTATTAAATGCATGATGGATCTCCTTGAAAGAAGGAATACATGTAAAGATTCAAATTCCTCTCTTTATTCTACATCTTTTCCACATTCCTGCAAACCGAGCCTACCAACGTAAACGCATCCACTTTTTCGATCTTCACAGGCAGAATCCTGCCCGTTAACTCCCGCGGACCTTCGAAAACCACGATCCGGTCGCATACGGTGCGGCCTACCAGTTGCACAATTGATTCGTCTTTGTCTTTTTTCCGGCTGACTTTGCTCGGGCCTTCCACTAGTATCTCCACTGTGCGGCCGAGGAAGGGTTGATTCTCTGCCAGGCTTACCTCGTTTTGAATCGCCAAAAGTTCGTTGTTCCGCCGGCGCTTGACCGCCTCGGGCACGTCGTCCGCGTAAAGTTCGGCGGCCTTCGTGCCGGGGCGGGGGCTGTACTTGAAAATGAAACTGTTTTTGAACCGCCCCAGGCGCACCAGATCGATCGTCTTTTGAAAATCCTCCTCAGACTCGCCGCAAAAACCCACGATAAAATCGCTGGTCACCGCCGCACCGGGAATTGTCTCACGTATCCTTGCCAGCATTTCGCCGTACTCCTCGACCGTGTAGCCGCGCTTCATGCGTTTTAATACTTCATTCGAGCCGCTTTGGGCGGGAATGTGCAAATAGGGCGATACCTTGTGCAAATCGCGGACCACCGCCAGCAGGTCGTCGCTCATATGCTTGGGATAATTCGTCACGAATTTTAAACGCTTTATGCCGTCGATCTCATGCAATCGGGCGAGCAAATCCGAGAGCCGCATCGCTCGGCCATTGCTGGAATCGCTATAACTATTGACGGTCTGACCGATGAGCGTCACTTCCAGGCAGCCATCGTCGGCCAATCGGCGGACCTCTTCGACGATTTCATCGGCCGGCCGGCTCTGTTCCGGACCGCGCACGCTGGGCACGATGCAATAAGTGCAGAACTTGTCGCAACCGAACATGATCCGCACCAGGGCCTGGTGCGGCACTGCCCGCACGGCGGCCGTGCGATGCGGATCGTATTTTTGGAAGCTATCCCGCACGTTCGATCGCGTACCCGCCTTGCGATCCAGGCTCACTTCCAGAATATGCCCGGAACCGGAGCTGATGCCCTCACCCCCGGGTACCCTTTGGGTGCCTCTCCCAAAGGGCGAGGGGAGAATATGTGAACGTGCTCTTAATTGTTCCAGCAGTGCCGGAAGTTGCCGCAACTGGCCCGGCCCGACAACCAGATCCACGTGCGGAGCCCGCTTAAAAATCCGCTCTTGATCCTTTTGCGCCATGCAGCCTATGACGCCGATGATCACACCGGGCCGATGCTGCTTGACCTGTTTCAGCCGGCCCAGGGCGCTATAGATTTTGTCCTCGGCGTGTTGCCGTACGCTGCAGGTGTTAAACAAGATTGTGTCGGCCTGCCGCGCGGCGTTGACCAGTTCGTAGCCGGCCGCGAGCAAATCGGCGGCGACCAACTCGCTGTCGAGCACGTTCATCTGGCAGCCGACCGTCTCGATGTAAAGGCGTTGCGACACAGTTCACGGTTCACAGTTTACAGTTTGTGGTTTACAGTTTGCGGTTTTCGGCGCGAAACCGCAAGCGGTTTCAATTGTTTATTCAACATTCAGCATTCAGCATTTTGTTCATCCTTCATCCCTCATCCTTCATCCTTATGCCGATCGCTGGCGCCGGGCTTTCAAATCTGTTTGGACTTGCTTGTGTTTTTCTTCTTCCGCTTTCTGGCGGAGTTCCTCGAAAACCTGATTGCGACGCCGGGCCATCAGCCGCACCAAGGTCACGACCGCCAAGTATCCGGCGACCACCAGCAAAGTCACGTCCCAACTATCCATGTTCCCCATGGCTTGGCCTCCTGACAAGATGGGTGGCGGGTAAAGAGCCTATTTTAACACATTGCAGCAGCCCACGGCGAGAGCAATTATTCATTCCGCTGCGAACCTATCCCCCGGTTGCACGCGGTGGCCGCGTAGAAAGTCTTCTATCGACATCAGGCGTTTGCCCACGGGCTGGATGCTTTTTGGGGCAACTGCTCCGGTGCCGGCCGCGATTACCAGGCGGCCTTCCGCGGCCTCCAGAACCGTGCCCGGAATACTCCCGCCAGCATGATCTTCGACTGCCACGGACCCGAAGATCAAGCGTATGGGCGGGCCTTTTTGCCTGCGCCAAAAAGTGTACGTCTTGGGCCACGGCTCCAAGGCCCGAATCTGGTTTTTAATCGCGGCGGCCGGCCTGGTCCAATCTATCAGCCCATCGCTCTTCTTCAGTCTCGGCGCCTTCGAGGCCAAGGCGGGATCCTGGGCCAGGGCCTCCAAATTGCCGGCCTTTATCGCGTCGATTGTCCTCAGCACCAGCCAGGCGCCCAATTCCGAAAGCCGCTTTTCCAATTCCACCGCGGTTTCCTCGGGACCGATGTCGGTCTCGGCCTGGGCGATGCACGGTCCGGCATCCACTTTGGGCGTCATGTGAATGACCGTCACGCCGGTTTTAGTCTCACCGTTATAAATCGCCCAGTTAATCGGAGCGGCGCCTCGATACTTCGGCAACAAGGAGGCATGCAAATTGATGCCGCCTAATTGCGATGCCGCCAAGGTCGATGACGCCAAAATCCGCCCGTAATCGCAAACAACCATCAAATCGGCGTTATATTTTGAAAGCTGTAATTGCGATTCCTGGTTGTTGATGTCTTCCGGATCGAAAATGGGCGTGGTTTGCTGATGGGCAATGTCGCGCACAATGCTGATCGGCGGCGGTTCATGCCCTGGCCGCAAATGAAGCGGCGATGTGACCAAGGCCACAATGTCGTGATGCGTGCGGTATAGTTCGCGGAATGTGGGAGCCGCGAATGGCCCGGTTCCCATTAGTATTAATCGCATGGATGGCAAGTGGTAGGTGGTAGATGGTAGGTAGATAATGGGCAATGCGATACCGCAAGTGATTTCATGCAGCAATAAGCATTTTATTCATCCCTCATCCTTCATCCCTCATCTTTTTTTTCACGTCCGCAACGATTCCAACTCCGCCAGTCGAGTGGCGATTTGACGATCATCGGGAATAACCCCGCGATGACGCTGGCCTTGAAATTCGCTCTCCAGATCCGATAAGGCGTCCTTGATCGACATCAATGCCGCCTCGCTCAGCCGATCGATAAACAAGATGCCGTCCAGGTGATCGTATTCGTGCTGAACCGCCCGGCCGAACATGCCATTTAATTCGTAGCTCACTTCTTCCCCGGCCAGATTGTAGGCCGAGATGACGATCTTTTCCGAACGCTTCACCGGGGCGTATATTTCCGGAAAGCTCAAGCAGCCTTCTTCTCCCTCGACGGTGCCCCGACGCCGGCTGATCACCGGATTGATGAACACGAACTCTTCGGCCTTGGCCGGATCGCCTTCGAGATTAATAATGAAAAAACGATAGGGCAATTCAACCTGATTCGCCGCCAAACCGACGCCCTTGTGCTCGTACATCAAATCGAACATCTTGCGGACGATGTTTTTAAAATCGGCGTCAATCTTGCGCAGCGGTTTCGATTTGTGTCGCAAGGCGGGATGTGGGTAATGGATAATCCGCACAGGACTTAACTCCGTAAAATACTCTCTTGTTCTATTGAATTATATAGTTTACCACCGGTTTCACAAAACGGGGGTCAGACTGCCCGCTATAATGACTCGCCTACCTCTGAGAGAGGGGGTAAGCGATGACAATATCTCAGTAAAATGCAAATTGCAAATCTCAAATTGCCCAAAAAATAAATGTTATATTATGCGCCGAACTCAAGTCTTTATGTCTGTTCAATTTGCAATTGAAAATTTGCAATTGAAAATTTGCAATAATCAACATACACGAATACTTCAAACAAAGGTTCTTTCCCCTTCTTCTCCCCCCTTGGTCGCCTTGTATCGGATTGGTAAGCTATGGCCATGTCTTACTGGCGGAATAAAGTGGTACTGGTAACCGGCGGATCCAGCGGTTTCGGCCGCGTGATCGCCGAAACCTTTGCCCAGGCAGGGGCAAAAGTATCTGTTGCCGGTTTAGAGGCCGAACCACTGGCCCGCACCACAGGGGAACTGCAATCCGCCGGATTCGACGTTCTGGGCGTTCAGGCCGACATCACCCGCCAAGACGACGTGGATCGGCTGTTTGCGCAAACCCTCGACCGCTTCGGCCGGCTCGACGTCCTGGTGAATAATGCCGGCCGGTCCATGCGCGGCAAGCTCCTCGACACCACCCCGGAACAGTTCCGCGATCTTATGGAACTGAATCTGATCGCCCTGGTCCGCTGCACTCGCGCAGCAATCCCGCATTTGCTCCAGCAGCGCGGCCACGTGGTCAACATCGGTTCGCTGGCGGCCAAATCGGCAGTCCGCTGGGTCGGGGCCTATCCGGCGACCAAATTCGCCGTGGCCGCCTATTCGCAGCAATTGCGTTTGGAACTGGGGGCCTCTGGCTTGCACGTGCTGTTGGTTTGCCCGGGCCCAATCAAACGCAAAACCCCCCGCCTTTATCCGTTCGAAGGCCTGGAAGACCTGCCCGAAATCGCCCGCCGTCCCGGAGCGGGCGTAAAAACCTTGACCTTATCGCCGCAAAAACTCGCCCAGGCCATCCTCAGCGCCTGCCAACACCGCCGCCCGGAATTAATCGTTCCCACGTCGGCCCGATTGCTTTTCGCCATCGCACAACTATGGCCAACCTTGGCCGATTGGATCGTGCTCCGCTTAACCGGCGGTTAAGATTTATTGAGTCTCAGGTGATGAATGTCGCGTTGTCCAATCAGAGCCGGGCCGTGTCGGCCCGGGATTTCCGGGGCGACACGCCCTGGCTCTTACTTTTCATGCGACATTATTTTCCTGACTCTCAATAGCCCGACGGGCACCATGCGTAGCATGGTCGCGGCCGGTGTTTGAGTGATATTCGGCACTATTCAGTAATTAAATTGCAACCCACGTCTGCGCAATTCGGCGGCAACTTGGGCGGCGGATGTGTAGAGTATCGCGTCGATGCCGACCGCTTTCGCGCCTTCCACGTGGCCGGGAATGTCGTCGACAAAAAACATCTCCTCCGGGCGGCAACCGGCCAGCTCGGCGGCGGCGTGAAAAATAGCCGCATCGGGCTTTATCGCCCCGATGCGGAAACTCGGGGCGTGAACCTGAAAACAATCGGTTAAGAAGCGGTATTTCTCGATGCAATACTCCCAGTGACATTCGCAGGTGTTCGATAAAATTCCCATCCGATAACCCGCCTGGCTCAAATGAGCCACAATGGGCAGCATTGGCACGTTAAGCGTGAAAATGTCCGACCCCGCCAGGCAGAGCACAGCGTAATCCGGCCTGGCGCCGGTCCGCCCGCAATACAACTCGTAAAACTCCCGGCTGGAAATCGCGCCCGTTTCGTATTGTTTCATCAGGCCCCGATCAAAGAGAATTTCCTTGAGTGCTTCCGGGCCGACGCCTGTAACCGCGGCCATTTGCCTGAGCATCCGTTGGACGGAAAACTCCAAAAGCACCATGCCAAGATCAAAATAAAGGAACCGGGGCGTTTTCATAGTTGATACATCATCCTTTGAACAAACATATAATTCATTATGATTCTCGATTCAAAAAATACTTTATATATTAAAAAGTTTCACCGATCAGCCGTTTTATTATTATATATACTAATATTATCATTCTATTGACATTTATAAAGCTAATGATAGGATGGTAATAGACAGTGTTTTTATATATAATACTTTCCTCCGATTAACATTTATCTTAAGTTGTTTGTATCAAATCACTTACGATCTATTGACGACCTGGCTGAAATGCCTAAAACGGCTATCCTGTTAAAGAACATGGCCGGGAAAAGTGGCATTTTATACCCACGAGAGCACGATGTCCATTCGACCTAAAGCCCAAGGCTTATACGATCCCCGCTTCGAGCACGATGCCTGCGGTATTGGCGCAGTGGTCAATATTTCCGGACGCAGGGATCACGATATTGTCCAGTACGGCAAACAAGTGCTTTTGAACCTCATGCACCGCGGGGCCGCCGGGGCCGACGAAATAACAGGCGACGGGGCAGGCATCCTCATCCAGATCCCCCACGAGTTCTTTATCAGCCGCCAAGCCGGTTTGAACTTTATCTTGCCCGAGCCCAGGCAATACGGCGTGGCCATGATTTTTCTGCCCCGCGATGGAGAATTACGCTGCCGCTGCGAAAAGATATTATCCGAGAAGATCGAAGACGAGGGGCTCAAGGTTTTAGGTTGGCGCGACGTGCCCGCTGACAATTCCTGCCTGGGCCATATCGCGCGGAATTCCGAGCCGGCGATCCGGCAGGCATTCATCGACGGCATGGGCCGCCGGGACGAAGAATTGGAGCGGCGCTTATACGTCGCCCGCCGCCGCGCCGAACTTGGCGTGGAAAAAGTCTTGGGCGACCGGGCCGAGGAATTTTACGTTCCCAGCATGTCGTGCCGCACGATTTGCTACAAAGGCATGTTCCTGGCCCCGCAGTTATTCGCGTACTATCCCGACTTGGCCGCCGAAAACGTCAAGACTTCCCTGGCAATCGTGCACCAGCGATACAGCACCAACACCTTCCCCAGTTGGCAACTCGCCCAACCCTTCCGCATGATCGCGCACAACGGCGAAATCAACACGCTTCGCGGCAACGCCAACCGCCTGCAAGGATACGAAAAGACGATGTCGGCCCCCGAGTTGACCGGCGACATAACGGAATTGTTCCCCATACTTCAGCCCGGCGGCAGCGACTCGGCCTGCTTCGACAACTGCATGGAGCTTCTGGTCCGCGCCGGCCGATCGGCTCCGCACGCCCTGATGATGATGATCCCCGAGGCCTTTGGCTCACACTATCACATTTCCACCGACAAGCGGGCGTTTTACGAATATCACGCCGCGATCATGGAGCCCTGGGACGGCCCGGCCGCCATGGTTTTTACCGACGGCCGGTTGGTGGGCGGCACCCTGGACCGCAACGGGCTCCGCCCCTGCCGCTATCTGGTCACTACTGACGGCCTGTGCGTGCTGGCCAGCGAGGCGGGCGTGATAGAGTTCCCGCCCGAACGGATCCAGCAGAAAGGCCGGCTTCAGCCCGGCCGCATGTTCCTGGTCGATACCGAAGAAGGGCGGATCGTCGTGGATAACGAAATCAAGGGCAAGATCACCCGGCAAAAACCCTACCGCCGCTGGCTCGAGGAAAATCGCATTGAATTGAGGGGCTTATTCCAGCCGCCAAAGCCCGCCGCAATCGACAAAAAAACCCTGGCCCAGCGCCTACGAGCCTTCGGCTACACCCGCGAAGAATTGCTAATGGTTCTGGCGCCCATGGCCGCGACCTCTCAGGAAGCGGTCGGATCGATGGGCACCGATACGCCGCTGGCCGTGCTATCGGACAGGCCCAAACTGCTTTTCAATTATTTCAAGCAGCTCTTCGCCCAGGTTACCAACCCGCCCATCGATCCGCTGCGCGAAGGGCTGGTGATGTCGTTGATGGCCTATACGGGCAAGCAACGGAATTTGCTGGCCGAAACCCCGGAACACTGCCGGCAACTGAAACTCACACATCCCATCTTGACCAACGAGGACCTGGACCGGCTCCGCTCGGCCAACCGGCCCGATTTCCAGGCCGTCACGTTGCCCGCGCTATTTCAGGCCAATACCGATGATCCGGCACGTGCCCTGGCCTCCGCCCTGGACGAGATGATCGATCAGGCCGAAGCGGCGATAGCCGGCGGCGCATCGCTCTTGATCCTAAGCGACCGCGGCGTCACGCCCGCCAAGGCGGCCATTCCCAGCCTGCTGGCCACCGCCGCGTTGCATCACGGGCTGCTCAGGCGCCGGTTGCGAAGCGCGTCCGGCATCCTGGTCGAAAGCGGCGAACCACGCGAAGTCATGCACTTCTGCATGCTCTGCGGTTACGGGGCCAATGCCATCAATCCGTACCTGGCCTTCGAGGCCGTAAACAAACTCCACGCCGACGGCGATCTGCCCCAAGACGTTCCGGTCGATCAGCTTACCGATCAATATATAACCGCCGTGAAAAAGGGCATTTTGAAGACTATTTCCAAGATGGGCATTTCCACGCTCCGCAGCTATCATGCCGCCCAGCAGTTCGAGGCCGTGGGCTTAAGCCGCGACGTGATCGATAAATACTTCACCGGCACGGCGTCGAAAATTCAAGGCTCCGATCTGGGCGTAATCGCCCGCGAGGCCTTGATGCGCCACCGCGCGGCCTACGAACCTCGCCTGCCCGCCGAGTTGGAATTGGACTTTGGCGGCGAGTATCAATACCGGCTGGAGGGCGAAAATCACCTTTGGAATCCGGAAACGATCACCAAGTTGCAGCAAGCCGTGATACAAAACGACGCGAAAATTTATGCCGAGTATGCCCAAGCCGTAAACGATCAGACCCGCAACCTGCTGACGCTCCGCGGTCTGTTCGAGTTCCTGCCCGGCCAGTCCGTTCCGCTCGAAGAGGTCGAGCCCGCCTCTGAAATTATCAAGCGATTTTACACCGGGGCCATGTCGCACGGCTCGATAAGCAAGGAGGCCCACGAAACCCTGGCCCTGGCCATGAACCGGCTGGGCGCAAACTCCAACACGGGCGAAGGCGGCGAAGACCCGCAGCGATACAAGCCCTTGTCCAACGGCGACTCGCTTAATTGCGGCATCAAGCAGGTGGCCAGCGCACGCTTCGGCGTGACCATCGAGTACCTGGCCAACGCCCGGATTTTGCAGATCAAGATGGCCCAGGGCGCAAAGCCGGGCGAAGGCGGTCAATTGCCCGCCCACAAAGTAACCGAGGAAATCGCCCGCTTGCGTCACGCCACTCCCGGCGTGTCGCTCATCTCGCCGCCGCCGCATCACGACATTTATTCCATCGAGGACCTGGCACAACTGATCTACGACCTGAAGTGCGGCAACCCGGGCGTCAAGGTCTCGGTGAAACTTGTATCCGAGGTCGGCGTGGGCACGGTGGCCGCCGGCGTGGCAAAAGGCAATGCCGACGAGGTCTTGATCTCCGGTCACGACGGCGGCACGGGCGCAAGCCCGCTTTCCTCGATCAAATACGCGGGCACGCCCTGGGAAATCGGCCTGGCCGAAACTCAGCAAACCTTGGTCCTAAACGGACTCCGCGACCGGATCGTGGTCCAAGTCGACGGCCAGATGAAAACCGGCCGCGACGTCGTGATCGGCGCATTGCTGGGGGCCGAACGATTCGGTTTCGGCACCTCCGCCCTGGTCTCGCTGGGCTGCCTGCTCATGCGCAAGTGCCACTTGGGCACATGCCCGGTGGGAATCGCCACGCAGGACCCGAAACTGCGGGCGAAATTCGCCGGCAAGGCCGAGTATGTCATCCGCTTTTTGACCTTCGTCGCCGAAGACATCCGCCGCATCATGGCCCAGTTGGGATTCCGTAAAATTGACGAGATGGTGGGCCGCGCGGACCGGCTCTCCTGCCACAAGGCCGTCGATCACTGGAAGGCCCAAGGCCTGGACTTTTCCGCCGTGTTCGCCCCGCCCGCCAATGTATGGAATAAATCGTGTGCCACTGCTTCGTCAGAAGCAGTGGGGCAAAAAATCCAGCAGAACCACTGCTTGCAAGCAAGCAGTGGCACACAGCAGTTAAACTCCTTTATTCAGGACGGCTGCCCGTTGCGATGCGTCCGCCCGCAAACCGACCGGCTCAAGACCCACTTGGACTGGGAAATTCTGGAAAAGATCGGCCCCTCGATCGAAACCGGCAAACCCACGCGTCTGGAAATGCCCATCCGCAACATCCATCGCGCGGTGGGAACCATCATAAGTGGCCGGATCGCCAGGCGCTGGGGCGGCGCCGGATTGCCCGACGGCGCCATCGAACTCGCTTTCACCGGGTCGGCAGGGCAGAGTTTCGGCGCGTTCTTGGCCCCCGGAGTGACCATGCAACTGACCGGCGAGGCCAACGACTACCTGGGCAAAGGTCTTTCCGGCGGGCGGATCGTGGTCATCACCCCGCCCGGCTCCACCTTCGATCCCAAGGAAAACATAATCGTCGGCAATACCCTGCTATACGGAGCGACCTCCGGCGAGGCCTTTATTAACGGCCTGGCCGGCGAACGCTTCGCCGTGCGCAACAGCGGCGCCCGGGCCGTGGTCGAAGGGCTGGGCGATCACGGCTGCGAATACATGACCGCCGGCGTGGTCGTGGTCATCGGGCGGACCGGCCGGAACTTTGCCGCCGGTATGAGCGGCGGTGTGGCCTACGTGCTCGATGAAAATCAACTCTTCGACACGCTTTGCAATCTCGACATGGTCGAATTGGAGTCCATCCACCAGGCCGAAGATCAACGCATCATCCAAGACCTCCTGGGCCAGCATTACCAGTGGACCGGCAGCGCGCAAGCCAAGCGCATATTGGACAACTGGCGGGAGATGTCGGGAAAGTTCGTCAAGGTCATGCCCATCGACTACCGCAAGGCCCTGGAAAAAATGCGCCAATACGAGCAAGTTCGCAGCGAACAAATCCCCGCCACCGAGGAAGTGTATAGAATTTAGAAATTGGGGTTTGGGGATTGAGGATTAGAACATAAAACTGCGACCGTTGGTCGTGACAAAAAAAACCGCTTGCGGTTTCGCGATGAACATTTAACGGGATAAAACACCATGGCCAATCCAACCGGATTCACGCAATACGAACGGGTCGAAGTCGGCCATCGTCCCATCCCGGAAAGGATCAAGGACTGGTACGAGATCGACCGCCCGCTGGTCGCCCGCGTGCTTACCGAACAGGCCGCGCGGTGCATGGACTGCGGCATTCCGTATTGTCACGCGGTGGGCTGCCCGGTGAAAAACCGCATTCCCGAATTCAACGACCTGGTCTACCGCAGCCGTTGGCGCGAGGCGGCCGAGAACCTGCACTCGACGAACAATTTTCCCGAGATCACCGGGCGCGTTTGCCCGGCCCCCTGCGAAGCGGCCTGCACCCTGTCGATAAATGACGATCCGGTAACGATCAAGCACATCGAGTACCAGATTGCCGAACGCGCGTTTCAGGAAGGCTGGGTCGAGCCGCTAAAACCCAAAGCCAAGACCGGCAAGAGCGTGGCCGTGGTCGGGTCGGGTCCGGCCGGTTTGGCCGCCGCCCAGCAATTGGCCCGGCAAGGACATCACGCGGTGATCTTTGAAAAGGACGACCGGCTGGGCGGACTTTTGCGCTACGGCATTCCCGACTTCAAAATGGAAAAACACATCATCGACCGCCGCCTCGAGCAGATGGTCTCCGAAGGCGTGCAATGCGAGCCCAACGTCGAGGTGGGCGTAAACCTCACCGGTGCCGAGTTGCGCAAGCGTTTCGATGCCGTGGTGCTGTGCATGGGGGCGGGAAAGGCCCGGCCGCTCGATGTGCCCGGCGCAGATCTTGCCGGCGTCCACCTGGCCATGGATTTTCTGCCCCAGCAAAACCGCCGCATCGCCGGCGATGCAAGCTTAAACGGCGGGCACACGATCATTCACGCCAAGGGAAAGCACGTTATCGTGGTCGGCGGCGGCGACACGGGCAGCGACTGCGTGGGCACGGCCATTCGCCAAGGCGCTTTATCCGTACGTCAGTTGGAAATCCTGCCCCGCCCGCCCGAGGGCAAAAAAAATCCCGAAACGCCCTGGCCCAACTGGCCCAAAATCATGCGCACTTCTTCCTCGCAGGAAGAAGGATGCCAGCGCCACTGGAGCGCACTTACCAAGGCGCTCGTTGGTACAAACGGACAGGTCACGCATCTTGTGGGCTGCGAAATCGATTGGGTCGCCGGTCCCAAGGGCTGGGAAATGCAGGAAGTGCCCGGCACCGATTTCACCTTTCCCGCCGACCTGGTGCTTATCGCAATGGGTTTTGTGCACGTGGTGCACGAAGGCCTGATCGGCGAACTAGGCCTGCAACTCGACCGCCGCGGCAACGTGATCGTCGAGCACTGGATGACGAGCGCACCCGGCATATTCGCCGCCGGCGACACGGTTCGCGGCGCGTCGCTTGTAGTCCACGCCATAAACCACGGCCGGCTGGCAGCCGCCGCGGTCGACAAGTGGCTGAAAGCAAACGCCCATCAATAGGAGTTATTTATTTAGCCCCCGGTGTATTCACCAGGGGCTGCGTGGAATTTTTTTCCGTTTACCCGGTGTGTAGCCAATGCATGATTAACTTTGGCAGAAGTTTAATCTCTCTTTTGCTCCGTTATGCCATCAACTTTGCTTGATTGTTCCTGTGATCCCGATACAGCCGGCGAAATACTATTAACTCCGGGAACAGCGGCCAATTCGGCCCGCACCTTGGGCATAAGCATCATCACGGCGATGAAAAATCCCAGCGCCTCGGCCGTGAGCAAGATGCCCTGCAGCCGTGTCCAAACGGCCGCTACCAGGGTGACTGTCATGATCGCCCCGGCAGGAAGAACAACGCCGCTCAATCCCAGCCAGGCTCCCATTAGAGTAACGCAACGCATCCCGATGATGACTAATGCGATCCCAGCGGAGATCAAAATCGCGGGCCCCAAAGAGATGTACTCCTGTGCGAAGTACATCAGCGGGTAGGCCCCGGCAAACGTACCTACCGTCAGCAACAGCATCCAGATATCGAACCGCGTAGCCGATGCGGCGTGGGCCACCAGCCCAACTATCAATCCAAATATGATCACGCTGATCGGTCCCAGCCACGTCAGCTCGCCGAGCCGATCGATTGGGGCGATCCCCAGCACGTCGAGCCGGACCGGGCGACCGAACAACAGCCGCTGATAGTCCCATCGATATGTGCTGGCGCCGCCCGAGCGGTCCAAGCTGGTGGGTTGGAGAGATAATTCCAGCAGCCGCACGTCCGATCCGTTGGCTATAAGCGACATTTGAAATTGGTCCAGAATCCCGCCCGCGGGGGTCGACAGTTCATACAAACCCTTGCCCACAGCCGTATAAGTGACGTCTAACAAAGTCGGCTCGGTCCTCAAGTTGCCCCGCCATACCAGCTTCCCGCTGCGCAGCAAAAACTTTTCGCTGGTTTGACCGCCGGCCTTTATCGACAAATCCGCCAAGGAGATGATTTGCGGCGGCAATGGCAGTTCAAGTTCACAGTCGCCGGCATCCTCCTTCGGGCACACCGCCTGGATCTTGCCGGTGAACCGCGCCTCGTAAATCGACTCCGGCGCGGCCGTGCCCACGCTAAGCCGCGGCGTGAGTGCGACATTCGAGATAAACGACTGAACCCGAGCCGGCGGCAACTTGACAGCCTGCTCGGCCGATTCGCCTGCCTGCTTATCCGCCTGCTCGTTCAAATCGTACTGTGCCTGGCTGGCCAACCTGGATTTGACTGCCGCCTGCCGCGCCGACTGCACCGCGGGCAGCAAAAGGGCAATTAATACCGCAAGAATGATGACAACCGCCAGCAACTCGACCAAAGTAAACGCGCGGCGAGAAAAGTAAAACATAGAAATACCCTAAAAGAAAATCTGGGTTAATTAGATAACAATTGTCATTCCACATCATATAATGCCATATATCGTTTTGCAAGCGTAAAGGATTAATGTCGCCCTTTCAGGGCTCGATCTACCGTTTTGACCTGAACCGGAGATTCACGCCCCTGGCTACACGACAAAGCCCCTCCCGGGGCAACGAGAATTTTTTTATAAAAACCGAGGTAACTAACCTCAACCTCCGGTCTACAGTCTTAAGCCTATGTGGTGGGCGGTGGGCAAGAAGATACTCCCGGGCAAGCCGAGCACCGACGGGCACCATGCCCAGCATGGCCGGTTGGTCGTGGCGCCCGGCGGACGTTGGAATTTGGCTATAATAAACTCATATTCGGCAGTAGCCGCCGGGAACAAAAAGCCCAGATTACCCGCTAACCGTTTTTATACCAATTTCAACTTAAAAAAGCGCTTCGCCGCGTGTTTACGCTACGCGAAAACACGCTGGATTATAGATAATAGACGCGCTGGATTAAATTAGAAGGCGTATTAGAGCTTTTCGATAAAGGGGTATTTCATTCCAGGTTCGGAGGTAAGCTCGATTATTACGTCGCTTCTAGGGCCGGGAATGTCTATTTCCAAGCCGGAGGTGTCGGCCTCCGCGTATTTTTTGGGGGCGTACCATTTCATTTTTGTGGCGCTAATGCCTTCGCAAGCGCTTACCGCGACTGGATGTTTGCCCATAAAGCAGCCGTCGTTTTCCGAGAACGTGGCAAGTGAAAACCTGCCGTCCGGGCCTATTCCTCCGGAAGCCATGCGTTGATTTTGGGGGAAAAATTTCACCACGCCATATTCCAATGGTTTGCCGTCGAGAAGGACGCGGCCCGAAACCGGCACCCGCTTGGGCAAATTATCCCCGCACCCGTTAATCGACGCCAAGAAGAATGGCAAAAGCAAGGCCCAAAACAGACCTAAACGGCGTGAATATTTCATGTTCAATATTCCCCTGGGACGACCTCTTTGCCTGCCCTGGTGGAAAGGGCCTGGTATAAATTCGTGGCAATCGAGTCGACGATGTAGACCACGTGCCCGTCGCCAAATGCGAAATTGGCGCCGCCTTTGTGATAACTTCCAAATGCGCCGGTGAAAAACCATTCGCCCGACGGTACGATATAATGGTCTATGTCGACCGGCGCCGGCATGGCGAATACTGGTAAAGTGTTAAGAGGGTTATGAGTGTAACGGATAGTGGCATGTCGCTGTCCGGCAGTCCATTTGTTCAAGCCGTCTCTACCTTCGCCGGCAAAGAAGGTGTGCGATACCCCGTCGACAATGTCCTTTCTCGTGAATTCCTTTTTGTATATGAATGGGCCGTCGTTATTGATTTTTATTGTCCACGGATGGCCCGGCGGTCCTTGAGTGCCGCCGGCCACGGCATAACTGCCGGTGGCCCCCGGTCCGCGCACGTCATCCGTGTCTCCAGTGAGATTGGTTGTCGGAGGCGAGGGGTCCGAGGGACAAACGATTTCCGACGGGCGCGCCAGCACGGCAATGCCGTTTTTGCTGGTTGGAAGCTGATCAATATCAGCCCGCCAAAGAGATGTCAAGTCAAAACTGTTGTAGATCCCGGATAGTTCCATAAAAGGAAGGATAATTACAAACGTGCTGTAGCCAAGCCGCGACTCGGGCGGATCGACGTTGCAGGAGACGCAATTGTTGACCACATAGTTGGGCATTTTGGGGTTGGGATGCTGATTCATCTGGTTTTTTTCGGCGTCGGTGGCGGGATTACTGATTCCGTCGCATCCCTTCCGCCCAGGGGGGAATTTTTTATGCGCGCCTTCATACCCGTCTATGGCTATGCCGATCTGTTTGAGGTTGTTGACGCATTGCGAACGCCGGGCAGCTTCCCGGGCCGACTGGATCGCAGGCATCAAGAGCGCGATCAATATGCCGATGATGGCGATTACCACCAGTAATTCTACCAGCGTAAATGCCGCTTTTCGGCCCACTCGTTCAGTCGTCGTTTCTTTGCTCCAGCAGATCATTATTATTCTTCCAATTAAAGGACTGCCTGTTTAATGTGCAAAAACCAAATTAATATTATACAGAACGTGGGCTGACCGCTAACTGCCGACTTTTGTCTTGCCGCTGTTTAGCGGTTCGATGCGAGTAATGTGTAATGGACGGCAATAGACCGCGCGCAGGGCAGACTCCTATCTCGGCTTGGATAAGGCAATGACCACCTCGCGCCGCGTAACGAGCATCATCGCCGCATGCCGAATCAGGTACAGACTCATCGGCGAAAAATACCCGAAAAGTTTCGAACGGCACGCGGCGACGATGTTCACCAGTGGATTCGGTTGTCATGGCAATTGGTTTTATTCGGGCAAATTTCCAACACAAATGGCAGGTTAATTATAACCGTCAAAAGGCCAACCGTCAATAAAACTTGCTTCCACGCCCAAGTCCATGCCATGGATTCGAGTCTCCGGCCCCGCCGCCAATTCCCTCCGGGTCAATAGGCAAATAATATACACCCGACCTCTCGCTGCCGCAGCCGTCCAGGCTCGGAGAACCCGGGTTGCCCGCTTGTTTCCAGCCGCCTGCGGGAAAAATGTGAGTGATATCGGCAAAAGTCGCAAATTAAAAACCGGCCCACCCATGTAGGTGGGTTGGACCGGTTATGTTCTTGTCTATTTAAGATGCCGGCAGTTATTATTCTTTGTTATTTGAACTTTTCGATCCAGAGGTATTTCTTTCCCGGTTCGGCCGGGTGGGATTGCCGGCTTGTCCAGCAGTGTACCTTTTGCGATTCTACTCCCCCCAACCAACCACCGCCCATCCCCCGCTTCTTTTTCGTTCTTTTTGCAAAAGTAGTCAGTTTTCAGTAGTCAGTCTTCAGTCTGAACCCTGACCACTGAACCTCGAACCCTAACTTCCTTCCGCCGGCAACCGGGCGGGGATGGGGAGTTTGATGGTGAATTGGGTGCCGCGACCGGGTTCGCTTTGGAGCGTGATTTCGCCGCCGTGGGCGAGGATGACTTTCTGGGCGGTGGGCAGGCCCAGGCCCGACCCGCCGCGCTTGGTGGAAAAGAAGGCGTCGAAGATCCGCGACCGGGTGTCGGCGTCCATGCCGCAGCCGGAGTCGATCAGATCCAACGCCACGCCTTCAGCCGTGCCGTAGGTGCGGATGACAAGTTGCCCGCCGCCGGGCATGGCCTGTTCGGCATTGATGATCAAATTCAAAAGCGCGCCGTGAAAGGCCTCGGGATCCAAAAGCACCATGGGCAGATCGCCGGCAAGGTAGTCGATCACCTCGATATTGGCTTTTTCGGCCTTGGGCCGGTAAAAATCCAACACGCGGCGGACCTGGGCGTTCAGATCGCAAGGCTCTTTGCGCAGACGATGGGCCTTGGCGAAACTTAGAAAATCGTCGAGCAGGTCGTGCAGGCGACGACATTCCTGCTGCACCAGTTCGATTTTTTTCATCGCCCGGCGGTCGCGGGGCAAAGGGCTGTCGCGGAGGTCCTCGGAAAGAAGTTCCATGTTGAGGCGGATGGTCGAAAGCGGATTTTTTATCTCGTGCGCCAATCCGCCGGCCAGCCGGACGAACTGGGTATATTGATCGACGAGCTTTTGGTTGACTTCGTCGGCGGATTCGGCTGCGGAACGTGGCATGGGAAAGGGCAGTGGTCGGTGGTCAGTGGGCAGTGGTCAGGATTTTATAGCCCATACGCTTGTTCCCGCGCGGAGTATGAGAACCAGAGAAAAACCGCAACCAAAACCCCCGGTGAGTTCACCGGGGGCTAAATAAATGTTGTTCAATTTGCAATTTGATATTTGCAATTGACAATTTGCAATAAAAATCATGCGCACAAAAAACGCGCTCACACAACAACCAAAGATCCTAATTTCTGCCTTTGTTGCCATCGCCGCCCTTGGGATTTAGTTCCTTCATGGCGGCACGGCGGCTGAGTTTGACGCGGTCTTGATCGTCGATGGAGATTACTTTGACCTGCATGGGATCGCCCACCTTGCAGACGTCGGCCACGCTGGAGACGTATTCGTCGGCCAGTTCGCTGATGTGGCACAGTCCGTCCTTGCCGGGGATGATTTCCACAAAGGCCCCGAAATCCTTGACGCTGGTCACCCGGCCGTCGTAAATTTTGCCGATTTCGACCGACGCGGTCAGCGCCTCGATCTTGGCCATGGCTTCCTTTGCGCCTTCCATCTTGTTGCAGGCCACGGTCACGGTGCCATCGTCCTCGACCTCGATTATAGCGCCGGTGGCATCCTGGATAGAGCGGATCATCTTTCCACCCGGGCCGATCAACAGCCCGATCTTCTCCGGATCGATGCGGGTGCGCAGCAGGCGCGGGGCCCAGTGCGAAATCTCGGGCCGCGGCCGGTTGATGCCGGTGAGCATGGTGCGGAGGATTTCGATCCGGGCTTCGCGGGCTTGGACCAGGGTGTTCTTGACGATCTCTTCGTCGATGCCCTTGATCTTCAGGTCGAGCTGGATGCCGGTGATGCCGTTTTGCGTGCCG
>JBEKSO010000024.1:0-18476 GCA_049516935.1 Thermoguttaceae bacterium | reverse complement strand
GCGGTGTTCGTCACCTTATCGAGCGGATTTGAAGCCAGCGATGATCTGCGCAAGGAACTCAAAATGCACGTGCGTAAAGAGATCGGCGCATTGGCCGTGCCCGACGACATCCGCTTTACCACGTCATTGCCCAAAACCCGCAGCGGCAAGATCATGCGCAGGCTGTTGCGCGACATCGCCGCCGGAAAGGCCACGGTGGGCGATACGACCACGCTGGAAGATTACAGCGTGCTGGCCCGGCTGCGCACGGAAGAAGAATAAACCACATTTATTCATAAATAATTCAACACGGAGGCACGGAGAACACGGAGAAAAAATCCGTATCGAAGCCGCTTGCGGTTAGGCATCGTATAATTAATACGGAACATTATAATATCTTAAAACAATTAACGACTCCTAATCTCCGTGACCTCCGTGTCTCCGTTTTAAAAATAACCGCCGATGATCCCCGATCTTCCCAAAAGCATCCGGCGATTGATTGACTACGGCATCAATACCGTGGCCCCTGACCGTGTGATTCTTTTCGGCTCCCGTGCCCGCGGCGATGCCCGAGAGGATTCGGACTACGATCTGGCATTTGATTTTTCTTCCGAACGGCGACTATTTTGGCTTCGTTTTGTTACCGCGGCTGCCGATGTTCCCATTACTTTACGTCCCACCGATCTTGTGGCATGGCACGAAGCATCGCCCGCTCTTCAAGATCATATTAAACATGAAGGAATCATAATATATGATCGCTCCAAGGATTTATGATTTATTTACCGAGTTGTAAGGAAGGAAAAATGACTGAACTCGCATTCAATTGTCCTCAATGCAATAAACTGCATATACCCGAAGCAGAAATTGTAGATAGGATACTAGAATGCCCCAATTGTCAAACTCAAATTACGGTTCCTGAACCTGTCAAAGAATCGCAGATTGAAGGACATCATACAGTAACATCTGGCTCGCATGTTACTTATGAATGTCCACTTTGCGGCAACAGCAAACACATGCAAAAGCCCAGGGTGTTATATAATCATGTAGTGTGTAAGAAATGCTATTCTGGTTTCGCGAACCGGAGGAATTTAGCGTATATTCTGGATGGTATTTGCTTATATTTATTCTGTTTTTATGGAGCTATTCTAATATATATTGTTATGCTCGCTTTAGGGTATTCGCAAAAAGATTTGGAAAACTCAGAAACCCTTATTGGATATTCACTGATCATAGCATTTTTGTTTAAGGATTGTTTTTCTGGTTACTCTCTGGGCAAGCTAATCTGTGGTGTGAGAGTATATAATGAGAAAACTGGGAAACCAAAAGGCATTGGAGGTTCAATCATGCGCACTCTTCCATTATTTATTCCTGTCATTCCTATCATAGTTGCATGTCAACTTCCAAAGGGATATCGTCTGGGAGATAGTTGGTCAAATACAAAAGTCATTTGTAAGAAATATGCAAACCGTCCGATCTTCAGCGCGTTTAGTTTAAATAACTGAACTACAATTATCCATGCCCTACATTCACTGCCCCGATTGCGATGCGATTAGAGAGATGGACATTGCGGCTTGTCCGGAGTGCTCACGGTGCGCGAATTGCGGGGAAAAAGTCGCCGAAGGTGTGCAAAACTGCGAATGCGGGTTTCCGGGGGATGAAAAACTTGCCAAGTGGATCAGCACTCGCTACGGCATCGCGGATGAATTGGTCGAGCAAGAAAAAGATAAGTGGCAAAGACGCAAAAAACTCGAACCGCTAAAGCGGGCAGGGCGGATTTTGCTTCTGGGTTTGTGCGTCTTTCTGGGTGTAATGACCGCCAAAATGCTGCTGGCCGAGTCGCAGCAGTTTGTCCAAGTCGTCGTGGGCATGCCGGTGGCCTGCATTCTTGTGCTTTTATACTGGGTCGCTTTTCATGGCATGGGAAGAATTTTGCTCTGGATCGCAAGGAAAATAGGGGCTAGAGACTAGGGGCTAGAGATTATGGCGTTCCCACGCCGGAGCGTGGGAACAAGAAAATCAGAGCCGGGCCGTGTCGGCCCGGTGGAAGTGTGCGTGAATCTTCCGGACCGACACGGTCCGGCTCTGCTAGATATAATCGAACCGCGTCCGACCAACCTTCAGTTGGCGCCCGTCGCGGCTTTACAAGTTACAGTGTACTGGCCTTTATAAAGTTTAGATTAGCTACTAGCGGAAACACGCCGTAGATGCCGCGGGTGAAAACCAGGTCGATGAAATCGTCGGCCTGGAGGATCGGGCCCTTGGGCACTATGATCACGTCAGAGTCGTCGATCCAGATTTCGCCTTTGGGGCAGGGCGTGCGCCCGAACAGGGCCCCTTCCAGGTTGATCATCGTGGCCATTAATCGCCAGTCGTCGCCGCGGCGGAAAACCACTATCTGCCGCAAATTCGCGCCCACGTTCCAACTGCCGGCCATGCTGATAGCTTGAAGCGCCGTGGTGGGGCCGGTCAACTCGAAACGGCCGGGGGTTTTGACTTCGCCCAATACGTACACAAAGCGCGGGGCACGCTGCGACAGGATGGGAATGATCTGAATGCCTTCGATATCCTGCCGGTAGCGTTCATTTATTTCATCTTGAAACTCGGTCAGCGTCAGGCCTTGTGCCCGCACCGATCCGATGGCAGGCAGCGAAACCGTGCCCTCGGGCGTGACGCGGACAGACTGGCTTTGACCGCCGATGCCGGCCCGGCGGTCGACCGTGGCCCGCAGGTCCTCGAGTTTGGTGTTGACCTTTAGCGGGGTGACGGTGATGGATGGGACTTTGTAATATTTTTTGTAGAGTTCATCCAATGCGTCGGTAAGTTGGGTCACGGTCCGCCCGGTGGCGTGAACCTGCCCCAGCAGACGCAGCGTAATGGTGCCGTCTGGCTGGATCAAGAGATCGCGGTTGAGATCCGGATCGGTGAACGACTCGACGCGAATTTCATCGCCCACGTTGAGCTTATAGGGATCGGGCGTTTCCTCGCGGGTGAGACGGTAGGTCATGTCGATTTGGTCGTCGACGCGTAAGCGGTACTCGGGCACGTGGGCAAGGCGGGCATGCCCGACGTATTCGCCCTGTGCGTATGCCTGCCAATCGATCAGTCGGGCCATTTCCCAACCGCCGCAGCGGCGATATGAACAACACTGGGAACAATCGACTGCGCAGATAGGGCATGGTGCGGCGGGGCCAAGGGCCTGGCAGAGCCGGATAGAATCAGAGCCAGTAGAAGAATTGAAATATGATAGGGCGCTTGGGACTCGCATGCCCTCACCCTGGCCCTCTCCCAAAGGGAGAGGGGAGAGGGACATAGAATTGGGCTCGCACGGGGTGAATGAGGCGTCGCGCGCCGGCTTGAAGCCGGCCTGGCGAAGTCCCGCCGAAGTGGCCACACCCGCTCGAGCCCCATCCTGTCTCCGTCCTTCCCAATTCAAACCACCCCAAACGCCTGCCGCGATACACGTCGAAAATATGGCGAGCAACGCGGCACGTGTCCGATAGCGAACCTTGCTGTTTCCAACGGCAAGAGCGAATTGTTCGGTGTGATATCGCATGGCAATATTCAGTTTTCAGTATTCAGTTTTCAGTTTTTCTGATGTTATTTGTCAGGCAGCGACAGATGATATTTTGTAGTGCTCGCGAAACCGCAAGCGGTTTTTTTCATCCCTCATCTTTCATCCTTTGGTTTATCTCCGAATATCGTATTGCGCGTTGGGAATCCAACCAGTAGCGGCGGGCTGAAGGGCGGGCAAGGGGGAAAAGACGGTCGCAGGGACTTGCCCCACATTGGCGTTGAAGTTAGCCGGTTTATACTGGTTCGAAGCCGGTTGCAGGGTCCCCTGCATTGGAGTCGCCGCGGATCCGGCCTGGCCGGACATGCTTTGAAGATCCCGCGAAGGATTATATGCCTGTGCGAATGCGTTTTCATCCACCCAACTTACTTTATCGCCGGCGCCAAGGGGCATGTTTTGCCGGCGTGCCTGTTCCATTTGCATGGCGATAAAAGCCTGTTGTTGGGCCTGCCGGGCCTGGTCGCCGCACCCCAAATGTTCATAGACCACGGCCAGGTTATGCCAAACGGTCGATTGCATGTCCAAGGAAAGACTGTATTCCAGCATTTTGCGGGCGTCCTCGTAGTTGCCGTTGCGGGCCAGCATCACGCCCAGATCGTTGGCCGCCATGAAGTTTTGCGGGCAAACCAATAGGGCCGCCTGATAAAACGCAATTGCCTTCGGACCCGCCGCTTTTGTGCCCGGGCTTTTTTCCTTGGCCAATTCCTCGTGCAGCTTACCCAGCCCGCGCAAGGCCATCGACCCGGCCACCTCGCTTCCCGCCGCTTGGGCGAGTTTCTCTTGGGCAAAGGTAAAATAGCTTTTCAGGGCCGTCAGGCTGGTGACCGAGGCCATATCGGCGTCTTTGAGGACGGTGGTACTGTGGCCGGCGATGATGGCAGGCAAATTCAGATCGGCTTCCATCCGGACGTCGCCGGCGAGAAAGTCTTCCGCCTCTTTCAATGCCGTCAACCCGGCCGCCAACGACTTGGCGTGGTTTTTCGTGTGTCCATCGGCATCCAGGCCTTGCGCGAGCAAACGCAAGGCGGCAATTAATTCCGACCGAGCCGCAAAATAGGCTCCTCGACCGGCCAGCTCTAAACCGTGGCGAGTTTGCTGGTCGGCCTGTCGGGCGATGGATTCCAACTGCTCCGAACGGACCGGAGAATTTTGTATAGCCGCCTTCTCGGTTGACAAAGGTTTTGTCGAAGGATTGGCCTGTTCCCGATCGGTTGATGGAGCTTCGGACCGATCATCCACAGTCGTACTTTGAGCGGCCGGGGTAGACTCTGCCGAAGAAACCGAGTTTGTCGTAGCCTCGGGTGTCTTCGACTCGGGAGATGAAATCGCGCTGATAGCGGTTTCGGTAGGCGAACTTATCAGTTGATTTGGCAGTTCAACTGCCAAACCAACTCCGGACGACGTCGCTTGTTCATTCGCCGGTTCCGCGGTATTTTTGGCGAGAGGCGCTTCCTTAGGCGTCCAGGTAGGCGGATAAGAATCGCCCGAAGATTCGCTGAAATCTTCCTCGGCGACTATGCAGGGAGGAGAAATAGTTGCCAATGGAGGTTTTTCGACTTGCTGCGGAGCGGTTAATTTCGGCCCATCGGCGGGATCGTCCGGATCGGTTTGCAGAGCAGAATGCACCACGGTCAAAATCGGTTGAGTCTGCGTGCCGCTAGTTAGCAAACAGCGTGCCGCATCCCCCGCCGGAAGCAAGTTTGGCCTTGAGGAATTGGCTGCCCGTGCGTACTCCGGCGTGCGTGGGCAAAAATATACCGATCCCAACCAAGGCAATGCGACCAGGAGCAGCCCTACAATCAATGTCTTCGATCGGCTCAGCACAATCCGCACAAAACGATTCATCGTTATTCCGTGCTCTTCCATGAATAATCGGTAAGCTATTGCCATATTGCCCAACAATCCCTGCGGGCAGTTATCATTTTGACAGATCGGCCGATTATTTCGATTGCGCTGAAGAAAAATCGTCTTTAGGGGCGCTACGGATCGTGTCCAGGCCGAACAGCCGTTAAAGAAGGACTAATTGGAACATGGCAACCGTTACTAACGGCATATGCCTTTAAAGCGGACGCTCGGTTTCCGGCAATTCGACCTGAAAATCCAGCCCTAAACATGCAACCGGAAGGCTTGAACTTCTTCCCGGAGCGGATAGGCTATTGCTATGCTTTTATTCAAGAAAAAATTCCTGCCCGCCATACGCGCCGGTCAAAAGACCCAGACCATCCGGCTTTGGAAATACAGGAAGATGCGTTCCGGGCAGCGGAGTTACATCCCCGGCGCCGGATATATCAGGTTGACAAAGGTGGAAGAGGTGCAACTCGAGGCCCTTACCGACGAAGACGCCCGGCCCGACGGCTTCGAAACGGCCGACCAACTCCGCGGAGAAATCGTCCGCCTCTACCCCCGGCAGTTGGCCGATGGTTATCGGGCCTATCGCATCGTTTTTACTCTACTGCCGCCGGAAGAACAGGTGAAAAAAAGTAAATGAGGGGTGGGCAAATTATTACCCACTTTAGAATAGTCGCGAAACCGCAAGCGGTTTAATTGAAGTTTTCAGTAATTAACATTAAACCTTTAGCTTTGAACTTAAGCCCGCCGGCCTTGCGAATTCATCCTTCATCCTTCATCCCTCATCCCTCATCCTTCATCCTTCACAGGTTGAGCATCTTCAGCACAGTTTCGGTCAGATCGAAGATGGATTGGGTTATCGCTTGCGGGTCGCGAGAGATGACCGTCGCCAATCCGCCCAGGATGAGCAATCCGGCGAAAAAGAGACTCAATCCACGGGGGTTGCGCGACACGGTTTCCCGACTCAGGGCCCCAGCCAGTCCTTGTTCCAGGCGGCGCCATCCATGAAGATCCTGACTTCCGCCCACCGATTTTAGCGACACGTTCCGCATGATGCGGAAATTATCGACGGAAAGCTGCACAGCCAGATTGGGCAAAACCAGGCTGTCGCCCGCCCAACGGGCATCGCTGTCCAGCCCGGCGACCACCTCGGCCAGGATCGGCCGAAGTTTATCGGCGGAGATATTATAAATCACCAGCCGGGGGTGCATCATCAAGATGCCCATGGCTACGCACAGGCCGTAAAACGTAAGCACCATTACCCAGGCCTTGGGACCGTAGTGCATCAACGATGCCTGAGGCAGAAAGAGGTCGAATGGCCCGACAATCAACATGCCCATTATGGCCAAGGCCAAAGCGGCGGCGTCGCGGCCCCCGGTGACCATCAGCGGCCGGCGCGACAAGTTGATCATTCCCAACAACAGCAAATACATGGCCACCGGCCCAAAGGCCAGGGTCAATCGAAACGGGTCCATAAGAGGAACTCCAAACATCTTACAAGACTCCGGCTACCATCTACCAGCTACCCTATAATATCCACTATCCTCCGCCTGCTGTCCACCGCCCGCTTGTCACTCATACGTTTCCTTTTTTGTCGGCGGTTTGCCATTTCCGCGGACGGATTGAACGCGGCGGATTTCGGCGTGGAGCTTGGCCTGTTCGATAAGGCATTTTTGCCTTAACTGGCCGAAATGATATTGGGTCGCCCAGATGTCGGCGCCCGCCAATAATGCCACCCAAACGACCAGCAGCAGCGCAGCCGCCCAATAGATGATGAAAAAGACATGCGAATTTATCCACCAGGCAAGCAACTCACCGGCAAAGATCATCACCGCCAGGATGCCCAGCATTGCGCTGGTTTGTATGCGGCGACGGAATTGGCGGCGATAAAAGTCGAGTTCGCCCGCGGCCAGATCGGCCAATTGGGCCCTGCGCCAACTCAGCACATGCCAATACATCAATCCCAAGGCGGCCGATAAGAGCAATGCCGATATCAGTAATGTTGACCAAATGTCCATTGGGTTAGTGGAGAGTGGTTAGTGGAGAGTGATTAGTGGTTAGTGAGGGGTGGGCAGTTTACTGCCCACCTTTTTGGTAATCGGCGCGAAACTGCAAGCGGTTTCCTTTATCTTTTTACTCATTTACTTGGCGTTTTTCAACCATTCGCTTAGCACCCAACCGACTTTTGCCAGGCTGAGGGCCGAGCAATTCTCGGGAGTATCGGCCCGCGTGTGCCAGGGGGGATAATCAAAGTCGATCACATCGATGCAGGGAATTTTACCCGTATTATGCAGCATGAAATGGTCGTCTTGCACGTCGTGTTTCAGGCGGGGGATGAATTCACGAACGCCCAGTTTGGCGGCGGTCGCCCAAATGGCATCGACCAGGGGACGGGTGTCTTTCCACTGCCAACTGTTGCTTTCCTCGTAGATTTGCAGATCCTTGTCGCTGATCATGTCCAAGAGCACGCCCCAACGATAGCGATATTTCGGCGGCTTATCGGCATAATTCCGGGCGAAATATTCCGAGCCCAGGAAAAAGCGGCCATTGGGGGAAAACATGAATTCCTCGCCGTCTAGAAACAGGAAATCAATGCCGTACTTGCCGTCGATCTTGGCGATGTCGTGGGCCAATTCCATCAACAGCGCCACCCCTCCGGCATTGTCGTTAGCGCCGACAAACACGCCCCGGGGGTCGCTTTTATCCATCAACGGAAAAGGCAAGGTATCGTAATGGGCGCATAATAGTATGCGTTCGGTTTTTTCCGGATGCCAATGCACAATGATATTGGCCATATTGACAGGCGTATTATCCAAGGGATGGGGCGTCTGAAAGCGTTGAAACTCGACTTCGCCGCCTAGTTTTTTAAAATGTTCGGCCAGGAGTTTTTGCTGCGCTTCCATGCCGGGCGAACCGCTGGGGCGCGGTCCGATGGCGCACAATTGCTTAAGATACTCGTACGCCCGGGCGCCGTTAAACGGTATATCTTCCAATCGCAGCGCTGCGGCGGCGGGCGCGGCATTATCGTCCGATCTGTGGTTGCCGAAAATCAATATTCCACCCAGAACGACTATGGCCAAGACAATCGCCGCGTAGAGCATCAACGTCTGAATAGGGTGCTTCTGGGCATGAGAAACGTCAGGCCGTGCCTTCATGACCGATTCCTCCATGACCGAGACGATAAACTGCCGGTCTGCCGATGCCATGCCTGTGCGATCCCCGTCAAAATATAAGTAACCGTTGACGCCCTATGATGTTGCAGGCACACTCCGTGTGCCGTCTGTTGGATAAACAGATTACGTCGAAACATAAAAAACGGCACACGGAGTGTGCCTGCTACATTAAACCTGCTATATGAACGATTTGGTGCAATTTGCACAAAGTGGAATTTCCGCTTGCCGCCCCTCCTTATGCAATTGCCGTACCCGGCGATAAGCCGCACAGTTCCATATCTCGCGAATCGTAGTATTTTCATCCACGCGGCCTAAAATACATTGCCCGTCGTAATCCAAACAACACAGCGAGACTTCGCCGCCGGCAAGCACGGTCAAGTTTCTCCACAGGCGCTGGCACGGTTTGCGGAGCCGGTTTGGGGTTTTGGCTTGCTCGCCGGTTCCCCAGTTGTGAATTTTACTGAAAGAGAATCCGTCGACGATATTTTTCAGCGGCCGCATGGTTTCTTGTTTATCGGACGTGCTGCAACAAGTGATGTGGACCTTCAAACGGGAATGCGAAGTATTGCGCATGGCAATCAAATCCTTGATGTTTTGCATCACGGTTTCGAATTGCAGGGGCACGCGAATCCGCTCGAATTCCTCCTTCGTCGCTCCGTCGATGCTGATTTTTATCTCGTCCAATCCGGCGTCGATCAATCCTTTCGCCCGATCGCAATTCAACAGCGAGCCGTTGGAGAAAATCTTGACCTTTTTGATTCCTTTCCCCTTTGCATAGCTTACCCGGTCTTCAAGTTGTTTGTCCATAAGCGGCTCGCCGAAATTATGAAGGTGGATCTCCCGGCACCCAAACCGGCCACATTCATCAATAAGCCGCAAATAAAGGGCATCGTCCATGCGGGTAATCCGCCGCTGGATGTTCCGCCGCGGGCAGATGGTGCAACAGGCGTTGCAGGCGTTGGTGGTTTCGATCCGAACCACGTCGGGAAAGGCGTGCTGGGCAAAATCGTACACGCCGCCGCCGATCCGGCACACCGTTTTTGACAACATCGAATTAATCGAATTAAGTGAATTCATAATGGCTATTAAGTACCAGTACGCCCTAAATTAATCAATCTCAAGATCACTCTAACTCCGCCCATATCAGGGGGTGGTCCGAGGCGTCATTCTCCACAATACCGGCATCGAGGCATCGCAAACCACGTGCAAAAATCCAGTCTATTCGCTCAGGATCCGTTGCACCAAGAACCTGTCCCACGGCATCGATTACACCCGGAGAAGACATAAGCTGGCGAATTTGAGCATCTTGGGCAGTTGAGTTTAAGTCGCCCAAAAGAACGGCCGGCTCTGCCATACCAACGAACATCGAGATTACTTCCTTGAGTTGGGCCTCCCGTTCACTATCATAGCGACGGTTGACATGGGTGATTAAAACATGGATCACGCGGCTCTTGAGGTCGCTTTCCTGCCGCAAATCGACCTGAACGGCGTTTCGATAGCTGTAATCCACCCGTTTGATAAGGGGAATCCTATGCCAGGCAATTACCGGCACTCTGGTAAGCAGTCCATTGCCAGCTTCCATCCAATACCACTGCCTGATGGCAGGGGCGAAGAGCCATGCCATGCCCAACCGCTGGCCGAGCAGTGCCGCCTGGTCCTGTTTTTCGAACAAACTCGAACCCTGAACCTCGTTCAGACCCGCAAAATCGAGCCCTTTTAAAGACTTGGCCACTCGATCCACGTCGCGCCGGCCATCCAACCCTTTGCAACTGTGGATGTTAAACGTTCCAATGCGGAATCGAGGGAATTGTTGATTTTGCCTAACTTCAATGGGGACAATGGGTTGTGGTATTTTATCAATGGGATTCGCGTTGGATGAAGAGGCAAGAAACTCGGTGCCTTGAATCTCTACCCCCTCGGCAGGTCCGGTTGGCCGATGCAGCGAAGCGTGCCAAATTCCTCCGCCAATAAGCAGGGCCGCAGTTAGGCAAATGTAGAGCTTGCGAATTTTCATGTTGTCCTGAACCTTAAAATTTGCTATTCTTCGCCGCTTTGACGGCTGCCTTTTAGGCAGCCGTTCTTTTAGAAAGCAATGTCCCTCAACCGCACAAGGATTATTCATCCATGATTGATCTTCACGCAATAACCGAGTTGCATGCCACGACCGTCCAGCATTGGCATCAACATCAGATAGATAATCAATACGAAGGATTTCTGGAAGCCGTTTGCCGGCAGCATCAACAAAACTTCAAGCTCTGGCACCAGGAAGACATCGCCCGCAGCCCCGACGTGAGCGATGCCGACCTTGCCCGGGTAAAACGCAGCATCGATAAACTAAACCAGCAACGCAACGATTTGATCGAGCAATTGGACGATTCCATTATCCAGCAGTTAAACCTTCTCGGCGTAAAAGCCCTGCCGAATGCCAAGTCGAATACCGAAACGCCCAGCAGCGTAATCGATCGGCTCTCGATTCTGTCGCTGCGGATCTACCACATGGAAGAGCAGGCCTTCCGCTCGGACGCCTCGGAGGAGCACATAGCCAAGGCCAAGTCGCGATTGGAAATCCTTTATGAGCAACATCTCGACCTGTGCCGCTCTCTCCAGGATCTGCTGGACGACATCTTCGCCGGCCGGAAATGCATGAAAACCTACCGGCAATTCAAGATGTACAACGATCCGGCCATGAACCCATATCTCTATAACGCCGCAAAACGCCCTGCGGCGTAAATATATATTGTTTGGTTTCAGATAATGAATGTCGTGTTTTTCCCTCAGAGCCGGGCCGTATCGGCCCGGAATGACCGGGGCGACACGCCCCGGCTCTGATTTCTTTTATTCCCATTTTTTTGTCCCACGCCGGAGCGTGGGGAAGAAGGCTAATCCGCCATCACCCCAACCCTCTCCCAGAAGGAGAGGGAATTATTTGGTAACTAAGCCAACATCCGAATATCCAGTTTTTTTCGATTCTCATCCAATCGCATAATTCTGTCGCAGGCGCCGCACACGTCTTCCACGGTGATGGCCTTCATCAATTCCGGCGAGGCGTGGCGCCGCTGCCGGGTAGAACCCTGGAAAAAGGCCTTTTGCACGGCGATATGTTGCGGGCCGTATGGGCCGTGCTTATCGGCCGGCCATGGTCCGTATAGACCCACGCAAGGCGTGTCAACCGCCGCGGCGAGGTGCAAGGGCCCAGTGTCGGAACCGATAAACATCTTCGCCCGCCGGGCAAGGGCCGCCAACTCCGGCAACGCGGTGCAGGGCGCGATTTGGGCATGGCCTTGCGAGCCCATCCCGATCAGCAGGCTCATTTGCATTTCTTCTTCGCCCGCCCACACGACCAGCGTGGGCAATCGCCATTTCTCTCCAAGATGTCTGGCTACAGCGGCAAAGCGATCGACGGGCCAAAGTTTTGACGCCCAGCCTGCCCCGGGATTGATGATTGCAAATCCGTCTTCCAAGCCGTGCCGGCCGATGATCTGTTCTGCGGTTTGGCGGTCGGCCGAATCCTCAGGCACCATGAAGCGGACATTCGGCGACCGGATCCCCAGCGGACGCAAAAGTTGCAAGTTGCGATCGACCACGTGCAGCCCGGGCGTATCGACAAGTTCGTTGTTCATCCATTGCGTCAATTCCCGGCCCCAGGGATTTCCGAATCCGATTCGCCTGGGTGCGCCGGAAAGCCAGGCCGCAATCGCCGCCTTGGTCAAACCCTGGGCTTCCAAGGCCGCGTCGAACCGCAAATCGCGCAAGCGCCGGCGTAGCCGCCACACGCATCGGGGCGACTTCAGCCAGCCCCGGGGCAAGGCGATCATTTCGTCGATTGCTTCATGCCCCCGCAACAGCGCGGCCGCCCGCTCTTCCACAACCCAGGCCAGAAACGCCTGGGGAAAATGCTCCCGGAGCGCACAAGCCACGGGCATAGTGTGGATAACGTCGCCTATGGCGCTAAGGCGGACTATCAGAATTCGCGGCGATTTTGCTTCCATTATTCAAATTCGTATTATTCATCTGATTTTTTCGACAACATTCTTTTTCTGAGACTCAATAAATTTAGTCTCCTGATCAATCGTTGAGGATTATAATTGGCCGATCATCAAATCCCCAATAGACATTCCCACATCCAAAGAGCCCAAAATACGCATGCCGGGGGGATTGGAAAGGGTTGCCCACAAGCTATACCATATTGCTTAATCCCGAGTAAAATTAAGTGTTTTAATATCTCACTATCAAGCCCCGGGGTTGCAATCCCAGGGCTAGCAAAAAACCACAATGCCTTCGCGATTTAAGCAAAAATCCAAATTCAATGCCTGCCGGCCCCTGCCGATGACTCCCCGGGAGGTCAAGGCCCGCGGCTGGGACCGCGTCGACGTGGTTTTCGTCACCGGCGACGCCTATGTCGATCATCCCAGCTTTGCCATGGCCCTTTTGGGCCGGGTGTTGGAAAGCGAAGGTTTTCGCGTGGCCATTCTCAGCCAGCCCGACTGGCACTCCTCGGACGCCTGGAAAATTTTTGGTCGCCCGCGATTGTGCTTCGCCATTAGCGCCGGCAACATGGACTCGATGCTTAACCATTACACCGCCAACCGCAAGGTCCGCAACGACGACGCCTACAGTCCCAACGGCGAGATCCATAAGCGGCCGGATCGGGCGACCCTGGCCTATTGCCAACGGGCACGAGAAGCATACAAGGGCGTGCCCGTCATCGCCGGTGGAGTTGAAGCCAGCCTGCGACGCCTTGCGCATTACGACTATTGGAGCGACAAAGTCCGCCGCTCGATCATCTTCGACGCCAAGGCCGATCTCGTGGTCTTCGGCATGGGCGAAAGGCCGCTTGTGGAAATCGTCAAACGCCTCGATGCCGGCCAAACCATCGACCAACTCCGCGACATCCGGGGCGTGGCCTATCGGCTGGGCGCCAAGGAAGTAAGTAGTGGACAGTGGACAGTGGACAGTGGGCAGTGGGCAGTGGATGGCCACCCTGAGGATACCCCGCGCGAAACCGCAAGCGGTTTTATTCATCCTTCATCCTTCATCCCTCATCCCTCATCTCTCATCCCTCATTCTTTCGATACCATTGTGCTCCCCAGTTTCGAGCGAGTCTCCACCGACAAAGCCGCCTTCGCCGATATGACGCGGACTATCTTTCACGAAGCCAATCCCTACAACGCCCGGCGCTTGGTGCAGTTTCATGGACGCGAGGCCGTGGTGGTAAATCCGCCGGCCCGGCCGCTTACGGAAGAAGAAATGGATCGGATCTACGACCTGCCTTTCACGCGACGTCCGCATCCAAGTTACGGCAAGCGACGTATTCCCGCCTTCGAGGTTGTAAAAGATTCCATTCAAATCGTGCGCGGCTGTTTTGGCGGGTGCGCTTTTTGCTCGATCACAGCCCACGAGGGCCGCATCATCCAAAGCCGCGGCGAAAAATCGATCCTGGCCGAGATCCGCCGCATGGCCGAAGATCCCGATTTCAAGGGCGTTATCAGCGATCTGGGCGGACCGACGGCCAACATGTATCGGATGAATTGTTCTCGGAGTGAAGTCCGCGAAAAATGCCGGCGTCAAAGCTGCCTGCATCCGGTCGTTTGCCCGCTTTTGGCCACCGATCACGGTCCGATCATCCGCCTGATGCGGGCCGCGCGCAAGGAAAAGGGCGTAAAACAGGTCTTCATAGCCTCCGGAATCCGCATGGATTTGGCCCTTAGGAGCCCGAAGTATATAGACGAAATCGCCAAACATCATACGGGCGGATTATTAAAGGTCGCCCCGGAGCACACCGAACCGGCCATCCTGGAATTGATGCGAAAACCGCCCATCGAGCAGTTCCAGGCCTTTGCCGAAGAATTCCGACGTGCTTCGGCCGCCTCGGGCAAGGAGCAATATCTGACTTCGTATTTTATAGCCGGGCATCCGGGCAGCGATTTGGCGGCCATGATCCGCCTGGCCTTGTATTTAAAACGGCATGGGATAAAGCCCGATAAGGTTCAAGATTTCATTCCCGGCCCGATGGATATCGCCACCTGCATGTATTACACCGGTTTGGATCCCATGACCGGCAAGGCGGTTTACGTGCCCCGCGGTGCTAGGGAGCGGCGCTGTCAGCGGGCATTGCTTCAATTCTTCAAGCCCGAAAACTACGGGGACGTAAAAGCGGCATTGATCGAAGCCGGCCGAACGGATTTGATCGGCGACGGTCCAGAATGCCTGATTCCTTCGCACCCACCTAAAAAGCATATTACCAAAAAGAATAATACATCTGCCCACACTCCTCAAAAACCATCTGCTGGTTATCGCCCGCACCGAAAGACAGCGAAAAGGAAGAAATAGTATAAGAATTTACACATGGGAACAATATGTCCGATAAAAGCAAGATCGTGATTCTCGAAGACGACCCGTATCGCACTCAGGAAATGATCCATCGTCTATTAGAGTTGTACCCCGGAGTCGAAGTTGTCATGTTTGATAATGCCCCAGACATGATCGATTGGCTCAATGAACACCTTGAGGATGCAAAGATCATCTGCCTAGACCACGATTTAGGGCCCAACAGATCCAGACATGGAGAATTGTTTGATCCCGGAACGGGACGCGATGTGGCTGATTATCTGTCTACAAAAAAACCAGTTTGCCCTATTCTGATTCACACTACAAATAATATGGCAGCACCGGGCATGGCAATGGCATTGGATGAATCCGGCTGGCATCATTCAAGAGTGATTCCTTATTGTGATCTCGAATGGATTAAAGAAACTTGGATTATTGACGTAAAAAAGATCATTGGAAAACAGTAGACATAAGGGCATTAATACTGTAAAATTACTGTATGGAATATTCGCAAGTTATGTAGGAGGTCGTTTATCATGAAAAACGCCATCGAAGCGATCTATGAAAATGGTGCGTTTAGACCTCTGCAACCGGATGCAGTTGTAATTCCTAATGGCCAGGTAGTGCGATTGACAATCGAGAATGAAAAAGAGCCGGATCAATTAAAGCTCGCCGCTTCGGTCTATGAAGGGCTCTCGGATAGTGACATTGCGGATATCGAGCGTATTGCCCTGGATCGAAGTAATTTCTTTGGTTCAAGGAAAATGGAATAATGGATTCAGAAGTATTGCTCGATACGGATATTCTTTCTGCCCTGATGCGGCGCGTCCCAAATGTTCAAGCCCATTCCACAAAATACTTGTTGAACTATTCCCAATTTAACTTTTCTTCAATTTCACGGTTTGAAATACTTCGTGGTTTAAAAGCCAAAAACGCATTAAAACAAATTGCGTCTTTCAACGTTTTTTGTATAAACAATAATGTCTTGCCGCTGGCGGACTCTATTATTGTTCGTGCCGCTGATATCTACGCGGATTTATCCGTTCGAGGACAACTTATTCAAGATGCCGATTTATTAATAGCCGCAACTGCTTTGGAGCACAACCTGGTTTTAGTGACGAATAATACATCGCACTTTAAACGGGTTCCTGATTTGCAACTCGACAATTGGCTGCTCTGAAATGCTCATTTCAAACGATTACCAACTTCTCGATTTCGGCAATGGTCGGCGTTTGGAACGAATTGGCGAGATAACTCTCGATCGGCCCTGCCCTACCGCGGAGCATTTGACGCAAGCCGATTCGGGTGCCTGGCAAACGGCCGACGCCCGATTTGAAACTATCGATGAGCAAGAAGGCCGATGGATCTGCCGCAGAGAATTGCCTGACCACTGGACCGTCGCGCACGGCAACCTGCGGTTCGAATTGAAGCGCACGCCTTTCGGTCATATAGGATTGTTTCCAGAACAGGCTGAAAACTGGGACTGGATCGGCGATAGGATGCAGGGTTCAGGGTTCAGGGTTCAGGATTCAGCCGCAACAAACGAAAGTTTAGCCACGACCGGGCGCCTTGCACTGCATGGTCGGGGAGTGCTTATGGGTAGGCAGCTCAAAATCCTCAATCTTTTCGCCTACACCGGCGCAAGCACCTTGGCGGCCGCGGCGGCTGGTGCGGAAGTGACGCATGTCGATGCGGCTAAGAATATCGTGGATTGGGCGCGTCGCAATGCGGAACTATCGGGCCTGGCCGATGCCCCCATTCATTGGATTACTGAAGATGCAATGAAATTCGTCAAGCGGGAAATTAAACGCGGAAATAAATACGACGCGGTAATCCTCGATCCGCCCAGTTACGGCCACGGACGGCGGGGCGAAGTCTGGCGGCTGTCAAAACAACTGCCGCGACTGCTGAGTATGTGCGCCGAATTGACCGCCGGGCAATGCCGATTCGTGCTCCTAACCTGCCATACCCCCGGCTACGACTCCGCCCGACTTGCTGATATGCTAAGAGAAACCATACCCGACGCCCAATCCGGCGTTATGGCCGCCAAAACCATGACGCTTCGCTCCGTCGCCGGCCGGGAATTACCGAGCGGATCGGCCGTCCGCTGGACGGCTGATAGTAAATAGTAGATGGTAGATCGTAGGTAGCAGGTAATAAAATGTTTACTGTGACTGGAATAAATAATGTCGCTAGCCGGCGGTCAACGACCGCCGGGAAACCCGCGAAATCCCACCGGCGGCTGTTAGGCGCCGGCTATTATATGCGACATTTATTGCCTGATTCTCAATAGTCTGCCCGGTTTGAAAATGCCATGCCCATTATTACCAGTCTTCAAAATCCGCGCGTGAAAAATGCAATTCGCCTTCGTAACGCCAGGCGCCGGCAGCGTCAACAGCGAATAATCATCGACGGCGCGCGGGAGTTGGCCCGGGCAATACAGGCCGGCGTGCGCTTGGTCGAAATCTTTATTTGCGAACCGCTGTTAGCCGGCGAAGAATCGCAAAGGCTGCGGAAAACTCTAGAAACCTGCGGCGGAGAAATATTACAGGTTTCGGAAGCAGTGTTCCATAAACTGGCCTTTGGCAGCCGGGCCGAAGGTCTTTTGGGCGTGGCCGAAATGCCGATAAAAACTCTCCAGGATTTGGATATCATCATAAAACGCCCTCACCCTAACCCTCTCCCAAAGGGAGAGGGGACTTTCAAGATATCCCCCACGCAAAATCCATTGATCGCGGTGCTAGAGAGCGTGGAAAAGCCCGGCAACGTCGGTGCGGTGTTACGCAGCGCGGACGCAATCGGAGTGTCGGCATTGATTCTCGCCGACGCCCGAACCGACCTTTACAATCCCAACGCCATTCGGGCCAGCCTGGGCACGATCTTTACCGTGCCGGTGTGCGAAGCCACAAGCAGCGAGACCCTTGCCTGGCTGCGGGAGAATAAAATATCGGTTGTCGCCGCCCGAGTGGACGGTTCCATGCCGTATACCGAAATCGACTACCGCCGTCCCACGGCCGTTGTCCTGGGCAGCGAAGCCGCCGGATTGTCATCCGCCTGGATGGCCGCCGACATCACCGCCGTCCGCTTGCCCATGCTCGGCGCGGCCGACAGCCTGAACGTCTCCTCCGCCGCCGCCGTGATCTTTTATGAGGCGCTGCGCCAGCGCATGTAAAACCCTCAACGTTTCGCTATTTCGCTATTTTAATGCGATACTCATAGTTAGTTTGCGTATCACCGTCGGCCAGCATCACTGCCGTATCGCCTTCCAGGCGGTAGGAAAACGGTTTGCCGGTCATGGGATTCGGCGGAATGGGCACTTCCTTGACATCGTCCAAGCTGCCGGGCAGTTTTCCCCCGTGCGAATAGGCATACAGGCGGATGGCCTCGATTGTGCGCAGGCTGTCGAATTGCCTTTCAGTCAGTGCCTGTCTGCGGGCAGTCAGCCGGTAGTTTGCGAACAATACAGCTATACCTTGGACCTCTTTTTGGTAGGATTCTAGTAATTCATTGTTAGATTCACGTAATTCATTGGGCCAACTTGAATACTTAATGCCCAGCCATTTCGTAAGATCATCGCC
>JBEKSO010000023.1:0-18883 GCA_049516935.1 Thermoguttaceae bacterium | reverse complement strand
AGCAAACCGGATACCCAACCATACGAGAGTAAAAACAGCAGCCAGTCGCTGTGACCCACCCGGGTAGACCAGCCTTCTCCAAAGGGGGTTTTGCAGATCTCGGTAATGCCTTCCTCCCAAAATACCATGCGGTCGATGCCTATTTTGTCGATTTGCTTGGATTTCTCCACGATGCGCTTGGAGAGTGCATTCTCTGTGTTGAAGACGGCCCAGTACAAGCCCCATCCCATAATGGAAAATAGAATGGCGCCCAACAGAATTCGCCCAAGGGACAGGCGCACGCCGAAATAACCCAAAACCACGACGCCCATGCCACAGATCATGGCAAAAGCGCTGCCGACGCTTGCCAGTAACATGATCATAAAGACGCAGATACCAGAGGCTAGGTAAAAAGGCGCGGCGCGGAGATTGAAACCTCCACCGGCCCCCAAGGCCAAAGCGGCAACCGCGAGGGCCGCCAGTGGAATGCAAACGCCGGTGCGATTAAATCCCAGATGTATATTCCCGATAGATTGATACAGGCCCAGAGCTTCTTCTCCCTTGGCCTCGGTGACCAATACCGAGCCGGCGTTCCCGTAATAGAAAAATAAGAAGAAAAAGGCGGTTGACATCAAACACAGCAACGACAATGCGCGAACTCCGTCCCGCGGGTTGCGGAGGGTCAATCCTACCGCCAGCGGACACATGGCCAAATACCCCAGATGGCTCGCCACCTGTTTCACCTCGGTCAGCATGGCCCGCAGATCCGAGGGCCAAAATGGAACCGACAGCCCGACGAAGAGAAAGGCGGTCAGATACATATACCACCAGCGGCGCTTACCCAATTCCCCAATCACCTGCTCCAGGCCCGAAAACGCATTGAATATAGCTAAGACTGCCAGCAGGAATGAATAAGAGATATAGGCCAGCCCGTTGGCCGGATTGCAGGCCGATAGCACGACCGCATACCCAAGCACGCGTCGATCCGCAAGGGAAAGGAAAAACATGATTCCCGCGTACAGTATGAAACAAAGGTTCATCGCCACGCCGTAGCCCAGCGCGATAGGCGAAAGGTTGAATCCGATCGTTCCTGCAATGCCCATAAACAATGGGACGGTGATTTTGGACGGCGTCATACTGTCTGTCTGCTGTGTAAAAATATCAGTAGGGTAAATAACGGCTGCAAGGTCCGCACAATCTGTACTGGAACTCTCTAATGGCCGGTAAGTCTGTGAATCCAGTGCCTCACCATTATTTTGGCGCTGGCAATCGTGTGTTGCGTGGGGGTGGGGTTGTGCCGGGAATCATATCGCGCGGCTTTGTGCGCCAACGCCTGCAGGTCCACTCCCGGGCGGTCACATAGTATTTTCTGCTCCGGTATCCACTTCAATAATACTTCTGCGTTGCGCTTCCAGCACAGTTCCCGCTCGGCAATCGCCCGCGCAGCAACCGATTGGACCGCCGCCAACTCCGGGTGATCCACATAGTGCTGCAACGCAGCCGTGAGAGATTGAGCATCGCAGATACTCTCGGGCCAGAAATAACCGTCCGGACGAGCCCGGTATTCCTTCACCCGGACCAGAGTGCCATTCTCCCCGTCGCGCACAAACTCGCTCATCGGCGGACTGTCGGTGGCTATGGCCGGCAGACCCGTGCTCAGCGCCTCAGCCAGGGTCAGACCGATGCCGTCCAGCCGCGATGGATATACATAAACGTCGCCATCCCAATAGGGCACCGGATGGAACGTGCCCACGCGGAACTCGATCCGGCCATCGGCCGCCACAGCCTCCTGCCAGTCTTCGGCACAGTCCTTCAACGGAACCTGGCTGAGAACCGCCAACCGGCAGTCGCCCGTAACACTGCGAAAAGCCCGCATCGCCGGACCGGCGCCGCGGCGATCCATCCAGGCGGCGCCCTTGGACTGAGAGCCGCACCAGCCGGCATTGATCAGAAACGTGAGTGGCCGCTTCGCACGCGGCGTCTGCGGTTTGTACACATCCGTCTGGGTTCCCCAAGGGACATAAATGCACTGGGGGTGATCGCGAAACACGCCGTAATGTCGTCTGGTATTGCAGATTAGGAAATCGAACAAGTCAAAGAATGATACCGTGTTCTGGGTATAGTAGTCGACATACGCCCCGCTCAATATGCCCAGGTCCCTCGACAAAACCGCACCCGCCCAATGCCGCTGTTCATTGTAAATCAATGCTTCGATGCCTTTTCGTTTCACCCACTGGATGAAGTGCCCGGCATGCACCCCGGTGGAACAGTGGTGATAGGGCGCCCAGGTGACGTTGGGATGATCCCAAATGGGGTCGCCCCTCATTACTTTGCCGCCACGGGCGTATATGAAAATGTTATGCCCCTGTCGTAAAACCTCCAGGTAGGAGCGGGAGACGTATCCGGCTCCGCTGGCAAACCACTGTGTTACAATTCCGATATTCATGACCTCTGGATACCAATTTCCAGTTCGAGGCGACGGAAATCACGCGACAAGTGTTGTCGGCCGGTTCTCGGCTTCGCCGTCAAACACCACTCATTCCAATCACCGGCGGAATCCTTCATCTGCTTGTTTGTGCCATTGCCCGACATATCGGCAATCCACGGAGCGATTGGAGAGGCCGACGAGATCATTGTCGTGCGACCGGTGTCAGGCAGGTTGACGAGTCAGCGGCTAGTTTCAGCTTGAGAATATCGACAAGCGCCCGCGTAAAAGCAGGCCCGTCGCGGTAGTCCAAGTGCGAGCCTTCCGGGCAGTTAAACTGCAACTGCGCATAATCGGCATAGTGTATGCAAATAGCGTGCGTGCGCGCAACCAACAGATCCCAACATCGCGATCTCGGAAACCGCTCATTCTCGATCTGGCGGATTGTTCCACTGACCGGCATCATCAAGAACACGACTCGCCCCCCTCGGCTCCGAATTCTCTCGATTATAGTTTCCAATACGCGCAAATCCTGATCCACCCGACTCTCATCGGCCCCGTGGAACCCCTCGCGGGTGACCTGCTCGCGATAACGGGCCGCGGCGGCCACGTCGATTTTGCTGTAATCCGCCAGCACGGACCTGTCGGGCAATCTGGTTACAAAAGAGGCTTGGGGCGGCTTTCCTCGCAGCAAGCTGCCGACTATGGCGCGGGGACCCAATTCCGGCAGCCCAAATACCCTGTGTTCTTGGCTGAATACCCGCAGCCGAGCTTCGATCAGTTCCACCGCGGTCCGCGATTCATAAGCCCTTACGTACTCCATGGCGGTGCCTTCATGCCAGTCCATGCCGCCGAAAAATATGTTCACCGAGACATCGCATATGACGATGCCGCAAAACCGCGAGCGGCTAAGGTGTTCCAGCACTGGAAGACAACTGCTGCCGTTGACCGCCAGTTGCACGGGGGCTCGTCCGAAAGATTCGGCAAAAACCGCCGTGTTCACGGCGAGTTGAATTCTGGAAGCGCCAATCATGACCACCTCGTTCGGATCGTCCTCGCGGACCGACGCGCGCGTAAGACACCAAAGATGCACGTCATCGCTGACTGACGGAACGACTCCACATCCGCGGCCGACCAATTCAACGACCGCTAGAAAGACCACCACTATTCCAATCGCCAATAACCAAGTGCGCAGCCAATACCCTTGTGGCGGGGTTTCGCCGAAATTGGAATCAGGGGATTTGCTAGAATTGAAAGTAGATAAAGGCACGATTGTCTCCCGGCGCCATAAGCAACGCTATCAACATTCCGGCTAAGACCACGCTGCGCGTCCACCACGGCAACCGCTTAGTCTGAAACTCGAGGCTTGTCTCTCGTAACATCCAGTGCGATGCCAACATGCAAACCGTCAGCGCAAGCACGATTCCCATGTCCAGGCGGGACACCACCGCCGCTCCGGAATAGGGCGCTAACATGCAACGAACCAGGTGCAATGCATCGCCGACGCTTGCGGCGCGAAAAAGCGTCCATGTCAGGCATACCAGCATGTAAGTCAGCAATGCCAAGAGCACTTGAATCGGCCGGCGAAGAATCCATGTGCTGCCGGGCCACAGACTCTTGAAAAAGCGTTCTACCATGAGGTACATCCCATGAATTCCCCCCCACGCCACGAATTTCCAGGCTGCTCCATGCCACAGTCCGCCGAGCAACATGGTCAACATTAAATTCCGGCGAGTCTTGTTCTCGCCCTCGCGGCTGCCGCCCAGGGAGATGTAGAGATAGTCTCTCAACCAGGAGGAGAGGGAAATGTGCCATCGCCGCCAAAAGTCGGAAAATCCCACCGCCGCATAGGGAAAATGGAAGTTCTTCTTCAGCACGAACCCGAAGCACAACGCGGCGCCGATGCCGCATGTCGAATACCCGGCAAAATCGAAGAATATCTGTGCGGAAAAGGCCAAGGTTCCAGCCCAGGCATCCGCAAAACCGGCGGATGAAACGGCGCTATAGACGCGATCCGCCACCGGAGCCATCAGCGCATCCGCCAAGACCACTTTTGAAAAAAGACCGACGACCATCATCGACAAACCCCATCCAAGTTGTGCAGGCGTGGCGCGACGCGGCGACAAACACTGCGGGAGAAAGTCTCCCGCGCGAACGATCGGCCCCGCGACCAGATGGGGAAAAAATGTGAGGAACAAGGCATAGTCTATAAATGAATGCCAAGGCTTGATTTTCCCGCGGTAAACGTCCACGAGATACGATATCGTTTCAAAGGTGTAGAACGAGATGCCCAGAGGCAGGATGATGCTGAATGCCGGAGGCCGATAGTAGATGCCCATGCGGCTCATCAACATTATGAAATTGTCCAAAATAAAACCGCCGTACTTGAAATAGCCGAGCAATCCCAGGTTCAAGGTAATGCTCGCCCACATCAAGATGAGACGCCATCGCGTTTTGCCCATGTGACCGATCACTCTGGCCAGATTAAAATCTATAACGGCGGCGATAATCAACAGAATTACGAAGGGGGGATTCCACGCGGCATAAAAAATGTAGCTGGCCATCAAAAGAAATAGTTTCTTCAGCGTCCATGCGAACGGCAGGGAATACAGACATAACGTGATCGCGAAGAAGATCACAAATGTCAGCGAATTGAAAAGCATTGTCCAGGCCTCAGTTTCAGTCGGCTTTCGCGGGCAACTCGTCTTCCGCCTTTAAAAGGCGGCACTCTCAGGCGCGCATAGAATACAGAATAAGTGATATCGTCCGTCACGCAGATCCGCTGTTGATGATGTGTCGCCCATCAATAAGGCCCGCGCCGCTCTCCGGCCTCTACGCCCAAGCATTGTTGCGATCGCTGCCTTCACTTTGTTTGCCAAACTTCCGTAACCTCTCTTCCGACCGCTGTTCACGCCGCATGCCGCAAGATCGGGAAATCCCACGGTTTCAAGATGCATGACTTCCAGAGCAAAGGCATCTGAGAGAAATAGGCATGTCTTATTGGTCAGATATTGCATGTGCTCCAGGTCGACGCGAAAACAGATGGGAAACTCCTCGACGTCGGCAAAAGTGGCGTTCGGTGTCCATAAAACCAGCAATCCACCGGGATTCAACAAGCGGACTGCCGCCTTTAACTCGTTTAGCGGATGGAGAGGATGCTCGATGAAGTCGAGCATCAATAGCACATCAACAGTCTTGTCGCAATCCATCAATGTTCCTCGGCGGACGTTGTTGATCCCATATTTGCTCCTTGCGACAAGGGGGGCCGTCGGATCGAGATCGACGCCATACACATCCGCCCCATGCATCTGAAAATTGTAAAGCATGCGTCCCGTACCGCATCCAACGTCAAGCACGGAACAATGGCGGGTGTCGCGGTCTTTCGTTTCGAGATTTGAGATAATCTCTCGGATACGGAAATCGCTCTTTGCCTCCTGGACACCCTTGCCCTTCGGGCGCGGTCCATCTGGATGACGGTGGGTACAATAGCGAAGGTAAAAGTCGCTAAGAGCCTGTTCCGAGGGGGCATCGGAAACGAAATAGGTTCCGCAAACACCGCAATATCTGACAGGCAGCCCGTCAGGCCTCGTAAAACGATCCTGACCTTCGCCGCTGCAAAAGGGACATGCTCGTTTTTGTAAGTCCTTCTTGTCCCACTTGAGCAGGCGATGATCCAATATCGGCAGCGGTTTAATATCTATTGTAGAATCCTCAGCATAGTTAAGGGGCGCGTCTTACGCGGAATAACGAGATCCTTTCAGCAATGTCTGTGGCCAAGGAATGCCGCGCATGCGTCGATAATGCGGCTCGCGGCCTTCCCGTCGCCGTACGGGTTCTGGACGTGAGACATCCGCTCATACGCCTGGCTATCCGTCAATAACCGTGAAACCTCATCCACAATGTGTTGTTCATTCGTGCCAACCAGCATGCTCGATCCCGCCGCAATCGCCTCCGGCCGTTCCGTCGTGTCCCTCATTACCAGAACAGGCTTGCCAAGGCTGGGCGCTTCCTCTTGAACACCGCCTGAATCCGTCAAAATAAGATGGCAACGACTCATCAAGTATACAAACGCCGCATAGGACAGAGGCTCGATCAAATGGATGTTGGGCCGCCCGTCGGCCTTGAGTATTCTCTCAACAGGCTCTTTTACGTTTGGATTCAGATGCACCGGGTATACGAAGTGAACATTCGGAAACCGATGCGAAAGTGTCTTGATGGAACGACATATCCTGTTGAATCCCTCGCCGAAGCTCTCGCGTCGATGTCCCGTAATGAGCACTATTCTTGCCTGAGCTTCAAGTTCCTCAACCTCTCCCAACTCTCGCAACACCGCGGGGGACGGCGGCTTCAGCGCCGCCAGTGTATGAAACAGCGCGTCAATCACCGTGTTGCCGGTCAAATGCACGGATGCGGCCGGCACGCCTTCCTTCAGAAGGTTCTGTCGCGCCTGCTCCGTCGGCGCAAAATGAAGCGAAGCAAGGCGGGAAGTCAGCACCCGGTTTGCCTCTTCCGGCCATGGCGCCATGAGATTCCCCGTCCGCAAGCCCGCCTCCACGTGTCCCACGGGAATGTTTCCGTAGAACGCGGCCAAAGCGGCGCAAAAGACCGTCGTGGTGTCGCCTTGGACAAGGACCAGGCCGGGCTTCTCGCGGACAAAGACGTCGTATAACTCCTCGATAGCCCGGCTCGTAAGTTCGGCCAGCCCCTGATTGGGCCGCATCAAGTCCAGGTCCATTTCCGGCGTGATTCCGAAGACCGTCAAAACCTGGTCCAACAGTTCTCGGTGCTGCGCGGTAACATATACGCGACATTCCAAGCGGGCATGAGCCCGCAGACCAAGCACAATCGGCGCGAGTTTGATTGCTTCGGGACGCGTCCCAAATACAACGGCGACTTTTCCGCGTTGGTTGCTATCGGATGCCATGTAACAGATTCGCCAATCCTATTGATGAATGAAACAAGCCGCACAAGTACGAGCCCGCGGCAAGGCAAATTGTAATATGCGGCGGCCACTCTAACGCAAGTGTAGTCGACGCAACACGCCAGACACGAAACTCCGTGCACGAGCCCCTATGCTCCTGTAATGAGCCGCGCGAATGAGCATTTGATCGTAATGCGGATCCGCGAAAAGAAAGGGAAAGTGACTAATGGGAAATGACATCGGCCGCACCGGAACCCGATACCGGTTGCCGCCGGCTAGGTTTGTACCGTGGGTGGCGTTGAGGCCGAAACCGATATTTTCAATGAGACTATACCTCGGGACCACCGATAGTCCCGAGTTCGACGCAACGGCAAAGTGCCACTGGTAATCCCATGTGGTGAACTCTCCCGTGTAGGTTCTGTCAAACGTTCGTACCCGCTCGGAATAGAACGGGAATTGCTTGTGTAAGCCGAGCCGCTTGAACTCCGGCCAACTTGTCATTCGCAGATCGTAGCAATCCCAAGCACGTTTCCACGTCGCCCAGCCCCACTGCCATCCAAAATGGCTGAAATGGTAATCCGCCCCCGAATCGTAGCTGCCGCTTAGGAGATTGTATCCAGCCACTTGCATAACATTTGTTGTGTTTCGATATCGTTCCAGCATTTCGCTGCAAAAATGGAAGAACGTCGCATCGGGAAGGCAATCGTCTTCCAGAATAATCCCGGCATCAACAGTTTCAAAAAACCAGGTGATGGCCGAACTGACGGATTCACCGGCGCCGAGGTGTTCCTCCCTGAAAAGGGTATGCAACGAGCAGTCCCAATCGACCGCCTGCACGATCTTCCGAACCGCCTCGCACCGAACCGCCTCTTCCGCATTGCCGGGTCTGGGCGCGTTGGCGGCGACATATAGCGCCCTTGGACGCGCCTGCCGGATGGCTTCAAAAACCCGTGCGGTGGTTTCAGGCCGGCGAAACGTCATCAGCAGCACCGGCGTCTCACATGGGCGGTCAACTGTTTGCATTTGCGAATGGTCTCCCTGGTCTTTCGGTTCTATTTATGCGCGAGAACGCGGCGGGCCGACGCACGCGGCCCTTCCTTCAAATATAGGCGTGTCAATAATTCGGCTCCGAGCATTAACCAGCCGGCTCCGCGTCAAGAAGGTCGAATATCCTGCCGATTTCCTCCTTGAACTGATCATGCATTTCACTCCCGACAATGGTTCTCAGCCGCGTGCAGTCCACCTGGGTTTCGGGGTATACGGTCTTGTCCTGTTCGTTGATGCGAATCGCAACGGGCACGCCGTACCTCCGCTGACACACATCCTTGACCAATTCGGCCAACTCGATAATCGCGAGAGTACGTCCTGCTCCGACATTGAGCGTTTGATGGACGGCCTCCGGGGCGGTCAAGAGTCGTTCGATGATGCGGCACACGTCGCCGACCCAGATGAAATCGCGCCGGGCGCGGCCGTTCGACTTAATGACGATCTCTTTCCTGTCATGCGCCATCCGTGCGAAATCATTCAACACCAAGTACCACTTGGAACTGTCGATGTGGCAAGGAGCCCCGTACACGTTCGTCATTCGGAGGATGACATAGGGCAGGTCGTGACGCCGCTGAAACATCCTCACGTACTGTTCGGCGAACCAGTGCGTCAAAGCATAATCGTTTGTGGGAGCGGGCGGCGCATTTTCGTCGATCCGGCCGTTGCTCGCTCCGTATACGTGAATCGTGCTCAGATAGACCAATCGCTTCAGACCGCGTCCCTGCATAGCATCGAGCAGGTTCCTGGTCCCGCCGGCATTCACTCTCAATGCCGTTTCGGGATATCCCGGAACAAAACTGTCATTAACGCTCGCCGCATGAATACAGTAGTCGAACGGTTCATCGAGAATCCGCTTCAGATCTTCTCCCTCCGCAATGTCAGCCTGGAGGATGCGGAAATTGGCGGTGGATCGTCGAATCTCGCCGGGGAACGTCAACACGACTACCTCCCAGCCATCTTGCCGGCAGAACCATTCCGTAAAGTGGGCCCCGAGATACCCAAAGCCGCCCGTAATCAGTATCTTTTTCATGCTGTAATCTCGTCCCACCGATAGCCGAAAGATGACGGAGGCTGTTGTTCGTTCTCATCCGGCGAATGCTCGATGTCGGCCAGGTTGAGCAACAGGCTGGTTTCCGCCGCCACGCCTTGGAACCCGAACCACAAGCCCGGCGGAATGGTCAGACGCATATAGTTCTGCGGAGACAGCACCACACTCCACGTCTGGCCGGCAGTAGAGCTTTCCCAGCGGTCGTCATAAATCACAAACTTAATGGCGCCGACCGGCACCACCAGGTTCAGCGTCATTTGACGATGTCTTTTCCAAGCCTTCACGGCCCCCGGCTTGACGGCCGAGAAGTAAGCCTCGCCAAATCCATTGTATCCCGGGTCGCTTCGTTTCATGGCATGATAAACGTCGCCGTTGGGAATGGGGATGCGTTTCAGCGCTGTCAATCCAACCCCGTCAATCATGGGCGGTTCTCTCCTGAACACCACAGCCACCCTTTGGCGGCGGCTGCCCGCTCATACTCGTCGATCTGGCGCAATGTATACTGGAACATGTCTTCGTTGCGCTGGTAGTAGGTATAGTACCACTCACCCACGAAGCGAATCATCTCGGGATAGCTCAGGGCACAACCCCATCCAAGACGATGGAGCGCCTTGTCGCAATTGAGCTTCAGCACGCCGGCCTCATGGAAAGGAGGTGGCTCGCCCGAGATGCAGGCTTTCCTGCCGCCCTCGCCATGCCAGGTTCCCCGGAGATCCTCGATGATTCTCTTCACGGTATGAGTCTGCTCGGACGGAGGCCCGAAGTTGAAGCTTTCTCCGCTGAGGCGAGCGTCGGCTTTCAAAGCTTGCGCAAGCGCCAAATAGCCGCTTAAGGGTTCAAGCACGTGCTGCCAGGGCCTCGTTGCCTGGGGATTGCGGATATTGAGTTCCTCGCCCCGGCTCCACGCCCGCATGCAATCCGGCACAATGCGATCCGCGGCCCAATCGCCTCCACCCAGCACGTTTCCCGCGCGGGACGTGGCCACTCGCACCGGCGACGTCTTGAAAAACGAGTGGTAGTAGGATCGAAACGCCATTTCCGCGGCGGCCTTGGATCCGCTGTACACGTCTTTCCCGCCCAGAGGGTCGGTCTCGCGGTATCCCCAAACCCATTCCACGTTGTCGTAGCACTTGTCGCTGGTCACAATCACCGCGACACAGGGGTGCGCGAAGTTCCGCAACGACTCGAGAACGTGCGCCGTGCCCATGACATTCGTGGACAAAGTGTCGAGCGGATCGCGGTACGAGCGGGAAACAATGGCCTGCGCCGCCAGATGAAAGACGAAATCCGGCTTCTCCGCGGCCATCACCGAGGTCACGCGCTCTAGATGGCGAATATCGTCCATATAGTGGACGACTTTCTCGCGCAGATTTAGCACTTCAAAGTTGGATGGGTCCGTGGGAACGTCCTTCGACACTCCCACCACGCTCGCACCCAGCTTGAGCAGCCAAACGGTCAACCAGCTTCCCTTGAAGCCCGTGTTGCCTGTAATCAGTACTTTGGCGCCTTTGAATACGTCGTGGAACATCAGTCGGCCCACACCTTCCATTTCGGGTTCGAGTGCCAGAGATTCTCGAGCTGCACCTTGTCGCCAATCGTGTCCATGCATTTCCAGAATCCGCGGTGGCGGTACGTGTAGAGTTGCCCATCGCGCGCCAGTTTTTCCAGCGGCTCGCGTTCAAACACGGTTAGAGGATTATCTCCAATGTAATCCATCACTCCCGGCTCGCACACGAAGAAGCCGGCATTGATCCAGCTCCCCTCGCCCTGGGGCTTCTCGATGAACCGCTCAACGCGATAATCGGCCGCCGTCTGCAGAATGCCGAACCGGCCGTCCGGCTGGGTGGAGGTCACGGTGCAAAGTTTTCCGTGGCTGCGATGAAACTTCAGCAGTTGCTGCAAGTCGATATCCGCTACGCCGTCGCCGTATGTCAGCATGAAGGTTTCGTTGTTGGTGTATTCGGCCACGCCGCGGATCCGGCCGCCGGTCATGGTGTCCACGCCCGTATCGATTAAAGTGACGATCCAAGGCTCCGAATAGGTGCTGTGGAACTTGATGGAATTGGTCTTGAGGTCGATGGTGACGTCGCTCTGATGAAGGAAGTAATTTGCAAAGTATTCTCGGATGAAATAACCCTTGTAGCCCAGGCAGACGATGAACTCGTTGAAGCCGTGCTGGGAATAGATTTTCATGATGTGCCACAGGATGGGGCGACCGCCGATCTCAACCATCGGCTTGGGCCGAATCCCTGTTTCCTCGCTGATTCGCGTGCCCAGTCCGCCGGCCAGTATAATGGTCTTCATATGCCGGCCTCCAGACGTGCGGAGAAATGAGAATAAACAGAGTACCAACCCCTCCATCTGCCGTCGATCGCCACCGAAGCCCATTCCCGCCGAGTATGGCTGGGCCCGGTAAACGTGCGCGGAATACCAAGGGGAAGACGGCCGCGGCGGTGGTTAATGTCCATTATAAGACTCATAGTTCACGGAATGCCCTTGGGGATCACAATTGGTACGGTCTCCAATTGTCTCCAGCAGCTTCGAGACCGTACGTTTCCGGACACACCTGTACGCTTGGCGGCGACAGACGCATTTCTCCCCGATCCAAGGTAAAAGTTTCCGCGGATTGGAGTTTCATCCAAAGTATGCCCAAACACACCAGCACAACGGTCAACAGGCTCGCAAGATACGCGAAGGCCACGAATATGGCGGGCAAATGCAACAGCACGGATGCTCCACCAACCGTTATAAAGACCACAAAAGCCAGGACATTGGCGATGGCTATCGCCCACGTGTGTTTTGCGGCAATCAGCACGGAGCTCGGAATCGTGAACACCGGAGCAAGCCCGCCCCACAAAAACACCCTCAGGATTGGGACGGAATCAATGTATTTCGGAGCCAATATGCTGACAAGCGGTCGACACAGAAGAGTGCCGGCAAGAATGAGAACCGTGGCCAGGCAAAAACTGGCAAGCATCGGTTTCACGGCGTAACGCACGCAGTGCCGTATGCTCTCTGTTGTACCCATCTGCTGGTTGATTCGTGGAATGAAAACCATCGCAATGGAGTTTGTAGCCTGGAAAACCACGCTCTCCGCAAGTCTCGCAAAGGTGAACAACCCCAACACGGCTAGCCCGTAGTTGGCGGCCACCAGGCTAGCCATGGTGGCAACCAGACATGCCGTCACCAGGAAACCGGATAGATCCATGTACAGACCAAATTTGACCATTCTCCAGAACTCGCGAAAGTCCCATTGTGGAGCGATGCGGACAGGCCGTGACCGGTGTAGTAACATTCCATTCAGGGTTGGCGGCACTGCTCCGCGAATACACAGCCCCCAAAAGCCTAGCAATGCCACCAATGGAAGCAGCAGGAACGAGACAACGGAAGAGACTGCGTTGAGTTTGGACCACGTCACGAATTCGTGCGAGGATCGGTACGTGCAACCTAGATAAAGCGTATAGATCGATAAGGATGCCAAGGCCAACTGCGTGGTCCAAGCGGCGGCCGCCTTGAAATCGCCGAGGAAAAGACTGACCAGCACGAGGCACAAAAATATCGCTCCGATGCAGCCGCAGACCAGAACAACCCAGCCTTCTGCTATGGCTACAACCCGATTCGCCCGCTCCGGATCGCCTTTGCCAATCCAATAGGGGTACTCGCGGTGCAGGGCCGACATCCAACCAATGTGGAAAAAGCAAAGGTACTGAGTCAGAATGCCAAAAGCACTGAAATAGCCCATCACCTTGGGATCGATGAAACGGGCCTGGACCACGCAGCTTACACCGCCTAACACCACAGTCAGCATCTGGTTGCTCAATAGCGCACCGACTGAGCTCAGCGTCGTTTTTCGGCTTCTAATGGTCTCCCGCAACTTATTAAGCATTGTGGACAGGCTGCTACCCCTGCTTGTAAACATGAATGCAACTATTGTACAAATTTAAGTGAAGCGTATACCCCATGCCGGTAATATATTGATGGATGGGGTGAGAGTAATGGCAGTTAAATTCGGCTAAATTCGGCGCGCACTCCGTTCCCGTGGGTGACATCCATGTCTTAAAAAAAACACCTTTAAGGTGTTAGTTGCCGCCTGTGGTGATAAGGCAGTTGACCTATGATAACGGGAAAAGGCCGTTTATGGGCCTTTTTCTAGTATAAGTTCTACTATTGTCTCACATATTGGCTCGCATGGAATTTGACGCCTTATGTGATAATCCCCATCGTTTAAGGGGAATATTGCAATTTCTATTATAGTCGGTTGACTGTTATTATCCATAAAACCGGTATAATCTCCATGCTGCTGAAACCCCGCACCTGGTGTTGTCCAGAATGAGCCAATAGGAGCTTAAACCGTATCTGCTCTGGCTTGAATTGTTTCTGATTGTTATCACTCCACTGACGTTATTTGGGAGCAGGAGGAGCAGGTTTGGCGTCGGCGGACACATCATCGTCATGATGTTGGGGTTGATTAATCCATTGATGAACCAGATCCGCGAATTTAAGCATTTGGATTTTGGTCTCTTCCGGTTTCACACCGGACCCCGTGGAAAGCAGGACTTTTATTAGAGCGGGCCACGTTTTCCGGCCTCTCATCTGCCAACGCACGTTAAAGCCTAAGTCCCACCGGCCATATAGCCGATGTTCGCCAAGCTGGTACCAATATCCAACGATTGTCTTGTCTCCGCTTTTTTCCCATGAAGAAAGGGCTATCTTATCACTATTCTCAACAGTTTCGGAAATCGGCACTCTTGTTATTTCGACGGGAAACCAACCGTTGGTATCATAGCAGCTTATGGGATTGTGCCAGATGCCCTCGGTAGGATTGTCGAATATGGCCAGATGTAATGATACCACCATCCCCGATTCATTACGGTATTTCCGTTCCACAACCGAATTGGCGCCCTCGGCTTCGAAAAGCCGCTTGTCCAGATTTGCATCTTCCCCATTCCACTCGCCCAATTGTTTCGGTAAATCTTTCACTTTCCAATTGGGGAGCACGACGGGCGGAGTTTCCCTAAGCTTGCCCACGACGCGCACGCCGATGTAAGTCGATACAATTGCCGCGGCGGCGACAATTACTCTTATCGCGATATTTCCTCGCATAATACCTTTCCTTCTGAATAGTCTGGTGCGGAGATCAGCCAACGCACAAATATTACGCCGAAACGCTGGAATGATAATATCCAGACCGGCTACTGTCTTTTTCGCTTGCCCCGGCGACTGCCGCTTCCACGCATTGCACGCCGAAGGCCTCCAAAATCTCACAAGCCGCTCGGATTCTCGGGGCTTCGCTGATGTCGCGGAATACGCAAAGCACTACTGAATCCACATATTGGCTGACGAACCTCGCGTCGGCAATGGGAAGGATCGGGCTGGTGTCGACGACCACGAAATCGTATTCGTCGCGGAGTTCCTTGAATAATGAGTCGGCTCCGCCATTGGCCAAGGCCGACAAAGCCATGCGATTCCACCGCCCCGCCGTTATTACCGACAAATTGCCGGTTTGCGTATGTTGGATGGCACGAGCCAGATCGCTTTCATTTCTCAAAATTTCACTCACTCCCGGAGAACGTTCCAGGCCGAAGGCGTCGTCAAACGAAGGCTGGCGCAAATCGAAATCCACCAGTACGGTGCGGCGGCCCGCCCGCGCCAGGCTCATGGCCAACTGTGCGGCCAGGGTTGTTTTGCCTTCGCCGCTTACGGCACTGGTAACCATCAGCACGCGCCTTTGCTCCAACTCGGCGCGTCGCAACAGCCTGGCCGTGATCCCATCCACGGATTCGGTAAGACGCAATTGCCAAAGTTGATTCTTTTTGGAAGGCGAGCCCAGGTGGCGAAGCACTCGAGCGGGGATGATAGGCATGGCCCCGATCACCGGAATTCCAAGCCGTTCTCTGACCTCCGCCGATGAATTGATGCGTTGGTGGCGGGAATCCCACAAAGTGATCGCCGCCATTGGTAGCAACAAGCCCAATAGCGATGCGAACACGGTCGCGGACGTTCGGAACATGGTATTGGAAGGCTGCACGGGAGCGGGGGGCTGCTTCGATATTTCTATACGCGGCGGAGAACGCAATTCCACCTTCAGTTTGTCGCGCTCGCTTTCAATGCTGTCCAAAGACTTCACGCGCACCGCAATGTCGGCCCGCAACATTTCCACGTCGACCGAGGAGCTGCCGAATTGCTCGGCCTGTTTTTTCAAGTGTTGCACCTCTTCTTCGATGACCTTCTGTTGCTTGTTGGCTATTTCAATGGCCGCTTCCAAGCGCTTGATCTCCTTGTCCACTTCGGTTTGCCGCTTGTGGATGATTTCCGCCTTTATTTTCTCTATGCGATCATTGTATTCATTTTTAAACCGATCCAATTGGCCCTGGTACTGTTCGATAAAACGATTCGGCTTTTTAGCGCCGTCTTTCTGACCGCTGTCTTTCAGTACGCCCGACGCATTTTGCGAGTCCTCCTGGCGCCACATGATCTCCTGCATCAAATCCCTCAATACCGGATCGTTCTGGGCATACATTTCACACTCGGTTTCCGATACATCGAGGTTTTGCACGGCTTTGAGTTCGGCCTGGCGGGCGCCCAAATCGCTTCGCAGGCGACCTATTTCAAAATCGCGCTGCGCCGATTGATTCCGGTACAAAGCCAGTTCTTCCAGCGTGAGCTTTTGTTTCAGGTTCAGGTTTTCCGTTTCGGCCGCTCCCAATTGTTCGGCCAATAGCTTAAGATCGCCGCGCCTGTTACGGACTTCCTGGTCCTTTTCGGTATAAAGTCGTTCGAGTTCGTCTACGCGATCGCGGCGTTTTTTCATTTCACTATCGACAACTTCGGACCTGTATGCGTCGACCACCGCGGCAACGATTTTGTTCGCTTCCTCGGCATTGGAAGTCGTAACCTCAACTTTCATGAACTCCCCCTTTTGGGGAAATGACACGGAAAGTTTTTTCATCAACCACTGGATCGGGTCTCTTTGGTTCTTGAGGATCGGCAAGCGGGAAATCGGGTTGTCCTCCGGTCTGTGAAGAGCGGCGGCCAGCACAAAATTGCTCGACACATATTGCATTTGAGTATTTTTGAAGAGTTCGTACTCGGTCTCAACGGTCATGTTATTTGAGGTAAACACCATGTTTTCTTTTTGATAATGCAACTGGATATAGGCCTCGGCCGTATACCTATCCCCCATCATAAACCACACCGCCAGCCCGGCGGCGATGCCGAAACACACCCCCAATGCCGTAGCCAACAGCCAATTTCGCCGGATGGCATGCAAATACGTTGTAAACTCGGGGGGGGCCCCGGATTGAACGGCGACATCTTGGCTATATCGTGCCACTGATCCGGCAGGTTGTGAAAGCGTACTTGCCTGATTTAGCGTCAAGGCTTGGATATTGCTTTGTTCCTCAGATAGCGGCCTTTCATCTATCGACATAAATCTCTTCTCCAGGTTGAGGTATTCAAGTTGTACTTCAAATCGACGGGCAAGTAGTTTATATGTACGCAGCTAGATCAATCTTGGTTCTTTTTAATCTATAATTCTTTCATTTTCGATCGGCTTTCATATCTGGACTCCTGCCGGACATCGATCATCAGTCCGTACTGTATCCCAGCCTCCTTCTAGGATTTGTCGCGTTTTTCCTTCCCGGGTTGCATTCCCATTCCCAGCAACCCGCGCGAAGCCTCCCGTACCACCAGGGTCCGATCGGTGACAGGTTGCACCATTAACTTGGACATCAGGGCCACCTCGCCCAATAAAATCAATATAGCCACCGGCGCCATCAGCAGGCCGGCAAAATCATGGTAAAATTTATCCGCAATTCCCTTAGTAAAGATCGAAGGCCATCGGTTAGCCATTTCAAAGAGTATGGCCGTCAGCGTAATACGAAAAACGTTGGCTAGTATCGCAATAGGGGGGGCGCTGACGACTATTAACACCCGTTCCCAAACAGGTTTACGCATGATAAATGCGGCCCCGACGCATAGGGTGAAAAACATTATCAGGTTTTTGATTCCGCTACAGGCTACCTCGACTTCCAACTGAGAATCCCGGAGGTTAATCACGTTTCCCTGGGCTATTGAGGGAATTCCCAACGTTTGGATCACTAAGACGCTCACATGCGTGCCAATGCTCTGTAGGGGACCGCTTAAAAAGCTGGCAAGCAGACCCGGCAGCGGCACGATAAAGAATAAAAAGACCAGTGCCGGCCAGGCCCAAAGGAAGACCTGCCATCCACCGATGAAAAGCGTGATCCCGGCAAGGCATGGAACTACGGAAAAGGGTTCAAACCACTGGTAAGCAAAATAGGCCCCCGACCACACAATGAATGCCCAAAAGCCAAAAAACGCCAATCCCCACCAACTGCCTTTTTGGGGTACAGAGGGCAACATGTCGCGACGATACCACAATAAATAGATAGAAAATAACGGAACGAAAAAACCATGCACGTAATCCGGATCTTTCCAATAAGTACGAGTCAAAGCAACAATTGTGTCCTTGTAGAAGTAGAAAAATAAACCTGTTAATATGGCCCCGGTAATTATGACCTGCGGCTGGCGCAGAACCGTCTTCCATTCGTTTATCCTGGTGTTAGTAATCATATGAGTTAACAATCCCTTCTAATGGTATTGCCCCGGTTTTTGTCGAGGTATACGAATCTTGAAGACTTCAAAATACCGAGGTCTATTGGTAATAATTTCAGCTTGACCGTTCCCTCTAAAAATGTCAACAACCAGACCCATGGAGATTGGAATAGTTAAAAAAATACAAAAAAACTGCCCATAAAAGCAATAAATTTGCTTATATTCCCTCAATCTACTTTTTCTGTTCAAGTCCCTATTTTTAATGCCGTTTAGGAATGCTTCTGCATTTAAGCAAAGGATATGCCAAGAATGAAATAATTTTACCAGCCAAATGATCTTAAGTTGTTTGGAGATAATATGTTACGATAATTATATCTACTTGTTTATAAAATCAATCAAGATCTGCCATTCAGGAAATGCGTATTTTCTTTGTCAACATCAATGATGAAAGCTTCTCCTACCTAGCCGATTGATGTTGCCTCGTTTTATTAAAAACGGGAAAATGAGCCCCTATCCATCGGTTCTCCCCATAAGATGGGATTACGCAAGGAAGTGAGGTTTGGACAATGAGAACGATTCTCGTTACCGGAGGAGCTGGATTTATTGGAAGTTGCTTTGTCCGCCAATGCCTTGGTCAATGGCAAGTTAAAGTGGTGAATTTGGATAAAATGACGTACGCAGGCAATCTGGGTTCGCTCGACATTTACCTACACCATCCCCATCATTGCTTCATTCAAGGCGATATTTCCGATCCTCAGGCAGTAGATCAAATTATCAAAGATTGCCAACCTGACGCCATCGTTCATTTCGCCGCGGAATCGCATGTTGACCGATCGATAGACGATCCGGCCGAGTTTGTGCGGACTAACGTGCAAGGGACTTTCCA
>JBEKSO010000022.1:0-18669 GCA_049516935.1 Thermoguttaceae bacterium | reverse complement strand
CGAATTGATGCCGTACTGGAAGAATAGTCAGCAGTGCCTGATCCACTGTCCCTACACCGTATTCCGAAAGGAGCGCGCGCTTCTTGTGGGTAAACCATTCGCCGGCGCGGATTTCACCTCCCGTTTCGGAATCGTAAATTCCCGAAAAGCGCAATTTCTGGAAAGCGTCGTTCAGGAGTGTTGCCCCATGCAGCAGTTGCAAGTCGAGGGAACGGTTTGTCCCCTGACAGCGTAAAAACGCCAGTGTTCGCCCGAACATGGCATTTCCAGTGGCTTTGGTGGGTAAGGCCACATACAAGCCGCGATGACCCAAGCGGCGTTGCAATTCCAAGTGCGCAAAGAACGCCGCTTCGGTCTTGCCTTCGCCCATAGGAGCTTCCACAAGCAGAATGCAAGGCACTGAAACTTCCTGTACGGCCTTGGCAACCGCCTGCTGCAAGGGGCGAGGAACAAAATGAAAAGTATCCTCGAAGGCTTGTGTTCGCGGTGAAAGTGGACACCGTGGTTCCCAACCGATAGCGTCCAAAGACTGTTCGGCTTGTTCTCGTCGCCGTGTCCACCAAGCGTCCAGATCGTCGCAGTCTTCCAGTATGCCATAAGGAAACCAGTCCTCGTTTGAACCGATCCAATCGGCAAAACTCGTCAAGCCGGAAAGGAGCATGAAATCTGGACCATTGAGTTTTTCCCTACTGGGGATTGTCTGAGGTTTGAAAACCTCTAAGAGGGCATTGAAAAGATCACGCCTAGAAGTATCCCAGTCATGGTTGCCCATAACCTTGCGATTGCCCTCTAGCTGATCCAACGTGTTAGGGCTGGCTCGTTCTCCATGATGGCATCCTACTGCATCGGCCACAAGGTTGGCCAATTCCTCCGGCCACTGCCGTTCCTTTAATAACGCAGCCAAAGCCACTTGACTTACAAAAGCATGGTTGCTCTTTTTTTCTACCCCAGGAGGTATTCGCAATCCACACTTTGATAAAAGTTCCGTTACTCCCTCCCATTTACTCTGGAATCCCGGACAAGCCTTACCTATATCATGGCAAGCGATCAGTATAAGAAGCCATGATCTGGCTTGTTCCCAAGGAAGACCAATAATTTCAGCCATGCGTTCACGGGTTTGCCTAGGCTCTTGCATTAGAATGGCATCAGCAGCAGCAGATACATCAATGAGATGTAGAACCAGCGGATGCCACCTAACACAAGGTTCCGATGAAGTCTTTGCCCAGAATTGTTTGAAAGATGTCATTGCCCCACAACTCCGAATCGAATTTGGAATCGTTCCATCAAATCCGGGGCGATCTCTGCCATACAGCGCGCCACGCACCCTACATTCGCCATGTGCTGGGAAACGGAAATCCCCGGCTTTTCATCAGGAGTGGTTTTTGCCCAAAACTCCACTTTCATAACCATATCCTTTTACGAGACCCGGCAGTAACATGCACTCAGGCCCGGGGGCTTGGGTTTGGTGGGAATTGCTTGGCCTTGATGTGCTGAGATTAGTCCCGTTGCCGTTGGCCGATTTTTCGTTGCTTGCAGCACAACGATATTCCATACTCAAATTACTTTTTCTTGATGCCGGTGCCGACAAACTCGATTCTACTACTTTGGGGGACTACTACAAGCCACCCACCCCGCATATTGCCGGGACAAATTAAGGGAAGGATATACCACTGTGTTTACACAGCAACCACTCTTGGCACTCATTTTACCAGGGTGCACTCCCGAATAATGTCCAACCTACAACTTGGGTGGTAATAGTCCTTGCAGAGTCGAAAATCACCTGTTTTGCTCACTCTGGCTTGCAATTTTATATACCCACCTTTAGACTGGGACTAGGAAGTATTGCTTTCCAATCACGACAGATTTGGAGACGAAATTACTTAGCCGTATGACGGCCACAATGCACAATTGAAATGACGCGCGAGCGTCAAGTTTCTGCTTCCCGAGAAACCGCGAACGTGGACCTTTTGGTCCTCGAATGAGTGAAGCAGTGCTTGGACCCGCGCCCCGAATGGGGCGTCGGGCCGGGTGCTGTTCACTCATGCCCCTTCGCGGGGGCCTTGGGAGCGGCCTCGGTTTCGACGCTCCTTTTTTGTCGGACTTCAACGCTACATTCAAGGTTTCTATCAATCAATAATGTATCGTTAAAGGAGGAGACTTGTGGGTAACAACATTGATATTGAAAACGGCCGGGCGTTATTGACGTATGTCAGGGATGTCCTCTGGCACATACTGGAGTCCACATGTTTCGGTGAAGGGGCGCGGACGATGCGACCGGCATCAAAGAAAGCGAAGGAGTTCATAAGACTACCCGCATAAAATCGGCGGTGGGTGCTCGTACAGTAATAAGAGGTATCTTTCGGAGGGCTTGTCATGCAACGCTACGTAAAAGTTATTCTGATAGCTTTTGCGGTATCCGCGGTGTTGTTTTTGGCTGGGCTGTTCGCATTCTTCGTCTGGCCGACGAGTAGTTATCAGGCAAATAAAACAAATCCGACGCCTCCAGTTGTATCGCTTAAGACATCACAACCAACTGGATACGGGGAGGATGCCCCTGTAATAACGGATACATCAGTGCCCTCACAGAGCACGATTAACACCGCCCCATCCCCCGGAAAGACACTCGCTCCGTCGGCTATTTACGCTAATTCCAAGGGAGCAGTGGCAATAATCGAAACTGGAGATGATTTGGGTTATGATGTTGGCTTGGGATCAGGATTTTTTATTGATCCGAATTGGGTGAAATCGAATTATAAAAATTTTAGTTCACAACAAAGTTTCGCAAAATACTCGCAGAAACACCCGAATAAAGAATTTGGATATTCTTGCCAGGATGCTTACTTATTGACCAACTACCATGTTATTAAGTCTGCTGCAACAGCCCATGTGCAACTGAACGATGGTCGATCAGGTTACGTTGATCATGTTGTCATGGAAAATGAAGACCTGGACCTAGCACTGGTGAATTGCACGATCTCGAACTCTCCCGAGCCGGTCGCAATCCTACAAATTGCCAAAGGATCGGAGACACCGATTGGCGCGAGAGTGTATGCCATAGGAAGCCCGAATGGCTTAGAAGCATCGTTGAGTGAGGGCATTATTAGTGGCAACCGGGAAATTGCCCCTGGAATATCGAGACTTCAGACCACTGCGTCAATAAGTCCAGGATCAAGTGGTGGACCATTGTTAGACACATCCGGGGAGGTTGTAGGATTGACCCAGGGCAGCTTAAGTGAAGGGCAAAATTTGAATTTCGCTATACCGGCATCTAATATAATCAAGTTCCTAAAAGGTTCATGTAACTCTCGGGAAATCTGGCGAGGAAGGAGTATAAAAGAGGAAGAAGAAGATGCTTATTCGAATGAAGCAGTAGCTCACTCAGGGACAAACGATCAGGGGAAGTTTGAGATAATGACAGGCATACTGCTGAAGCTTGTCTATAATGAAATAAAAGACCAAAGCTATACTGAAGCAATGAAAAACTTGAACGATTTAACACCCTCACAATTTGGTGAATACGAGTATCTTGTGCATTATACAATTGGCTTAGCTGAAGAAGGTTGGGTATCTTCAAGCATAACATCTCGTGAGGGGCAGACACTTCAAGAGTTATTTGACCGATATAGAAAAAGCAAACATCATCAGTTGGCGAAAAAGGCATACATGAAGTCCATTCAACTGAAACCTGACTTCTCCCCTGCATATCAACACTTGGCTGAATGTTTATCATCCGAAGGGCGATTTGTAGAGGCGTTGACGTATGCAGATCTATTAATCGGGAGAGTTCCATACTGTACAGGGGCTTATTACTTGCGGGGTTCTCTCCACTCACATCTTGATCAGGATAACTTGGCTTATAGCGACTTTAAAACAGCACTAGAACTGGGCCCAAATAATCCTGATACTTACGTTCAATTTGGTGGGGCATGTGTCGGAATCAAAGAATACTCGGAGGCAATCGAAGCATGCGAGAAAGCGGTGAAGTTAGACCCAAAGAAGGCTGCTGGGTGTCTCTACAGAATTGGTCTCGCACTAGAAAAATCAGGAAACTATAATAAGGCAATAGACTATTATCAGAATGCAAAGACCCATTCGAGCGGTATTTTTGCCAAATGGTGCGACGAGAGAATTTTTGAGTGCAGAAATCATTTGAAATAATTGCCGCCACCTTGTCAGTAAATTTCCTGCCCAGTCTACCCATTTTTCAGGCAACTCTTTAAGCAGTTATTGCGATGGTAGCCATGGAGGTAAAGCCACCGAGGCCGGGGTCGAGGAAAAAACCACAGAACGGAAACTGGGGCCCCATTACCCGGGAAGTTTTTCATCTTTTTTATTTTCAACTCTTCTGCCGGCCCGGGCGACTCGGCGCCAATCGCCGTCCTTGGCTTCGCCCTCTCCCTTTGTCTTGCTTTCCTTCCTCTTGCTCATTGCGAATCATTGAAGCCATAGCCGACAACCTTCCCAGTGGCCAGCATAGCTTCGGATCCCGCCGCGGCACCAGGCTATCGCCATCCCTGCCCCACATCTCACCCCGTCTCTGCTATCTCCCTTTGTGCCAACAGCCTTGGCCCGGGCAGTGGTAGTCTTGCGGTCCAACGGATTAGGTTGTGCAATTTGTTGCACAACCTGTTTCGGTCGTCCTCGGCCGGCAGCTTTTCCGCCTTCTCTTTGACCAGCCTGCCCGAGGTGCTCGACTTCGGAATTTTCCATAGGTGGCCGAAATGGCAGGTATCAAACATCGACCGAGACTCTCCGCGCTCGTTAGCGTGCATCCTACGCATTGCATTTTGCAAGGTTGGGCCAGTTTCGACCGTATCGGCCCTTTTATGCCAACACTGGCACCACTCCGGCCTGTCGTCCCGGGACTCGACGCGGGACGCTTGTTGTGTGCTCTATTGTTTGCGTAAATCAACCCTGTTGAATTGCAGGACCATAAGTGATGAACGCGACCTGGGCGATTCTGGGACGTGCACTGGAATGCAGGATAGATAAGATGCCGGCATGGATAAACCGCCCTCATCAGCCGCCGGCCTAATGCCGATTGGCGGGAATGTTCGCTACAATATCAAGTTAAATCTGAACCTACAATTACCTCTTAATTCACACACCAAAACGAGCGTTGTTACCAGAAGTGTTACCGAAATGAATTAAAATCCTCTTTTTGCCTGCTGAACCCATCGACATAAACCCTTGTATTCTCGGGCATTCAAGTGGTTGTCAAAACCTATCCTCATCTTCGGTAGGCATTTCTAATCCGCTGGTTGCAGGTTCGAGTCCTGCCGGGCGTGCTTTCGCTTTTTTTCGCACCTTATTGCACCCCTTCGTCTAACCTGGCAATCTACAAAGGCTTGGAAAAAGGCTCCGATCCTTTTATCCCCGCGTTGTTCGCGCACTCAATTGTATCGGATATTCCGCTGCAAGTTTTGCTTACCCTTCCGCGAGTTTGGCTAAGAGCGCCGTGTTTTTCGACCGTTGCGCGGGTCCCCTCCGCGCCATGGTTTTCGACCGTTGTTTGCATTGCTGAAAAACGGCCGGTTATTTAAGATCGTAAAGCTTACGGCGTCTGTCTTGAGATGCAGCGGATTGCGACTATTCAGATGACCGGAAATAGGCAATGAGGCGGGTATATTTTGCGGCCAAAATCGGATATATTGGATGTATTGCAGGTTTACGATTACTGCACTTTACGCTGCGAAATATCGAGGATAATTAACAAGAATCAGGCGAAGCATTTGGGGAGTCCACAGTTATGCGACGAAACTTGATTTGTGCGATCATGGCTTTACTGGCGATCGCCGGTACTGTCTTTTCGATGACCGACGACCAGCGGCGGGAGTATCGCGACAAATTGTTGCAGCTTCTGCCGGAGGTTCCGTCGTTCAAACAGTGGATCGACAAGACGGGCGAACTGCCGCCAGATTTCGATGCCATGCCAAAGAACAACAGCCTTCCCGATCCCCTGAAATTTCTGGACGGCAAGCCCGTGCAAACGCAGGACGACTGGAAAACGCGGAGGGCCGAAATCCGCCGGCTTTTCGAGAAATACGAATTCGGCAGCCTACCGCCGCACCCGAAGCTCGATCGGGCCACGGTGACCGAGGAGACGCAGGCGGACGGATACCGCACGCGTAAAGTGCAATTGGAGTTCGGTCCCGAGAGCAAGGGACGGATGCACGCCACGCTGCTGATTCCCGACGGCAAAGGCCCATTTCCGGTGTTGATGGGTCCGGGACTTGTGGGAGGGATGTTCGGCAATTCGAGTACCACGATTTTGCGCCGCGGTTATATCGTGGCGGGCTATTCGGGCAACGATCGAAACGACGACTCAGCGTCGCTTGCTGCGCTTTACCCCGAATACGATTTCGCCACGCTGCCGCGGCGGGCGTGGGCGGCGACCATGCTTTTGGACTATTTCCAGACCATGCCCGAAGTCGATATGGCGCGCATTGGCATCTACGGGTACTCGCGCGACGGAAAGCAAGTGATGATCGCCGCCGCCATCGACGAGCGGATCGGGGCCGTGATCGCGGGCAGCACGGGCGTGGGCGGCGCTCTGCCTTTCCGCCTGGCCGGCGAACGCAACGCGGCCGAAGGCATCGAAAGCACCACGCGAATGTTTCCCGACTGGTTCCATCCCCGCTTGCGATACTTCTCCGGCAGAGAGGACCGCCTGCCCGTGGACGGCAACCTGCTCACGGCGTTGATCGCGCCTCGAGCCTGCCTGATCGAGTACGGATTGAACGACGAGGTTTCCAACTCCTGGGGTAATGAACAAGATTACTATGACGCGCTAAAGGTTTACAAAATGTTGGGCCAGCCCCAGCGGCTGGGCATTCTTCGCGTGCCCGGCTTTCACGGCGCCAATGATATGACGGCCTGTATGGATTGGATGGATATCCAATTCGGGCGATCGGATAAGGTTTGGAACAACAAGTTCCTTTTTCCCTGGGATTTTGACCAATGGCAAGCTAAAAGTCAGGAAAAGATCGATCTTGATCGCTATCCGCGGCATGAAGCGGAAGAACTATTGACAATCGGCGGCAAGGCGATTGCCTCGACGTCGGACTGGGAGAAAAAGGCCGGCGATCTGCGCAAATCAGTCGAGTGGCTGCTGGGCGATGAATCGCCGCGGACGACGCCGCAATCCGGTCGCGAAGGCGGCGAAAAACCTCCGGGCCAGCCACCGCCCGATGTGCCTGCCTGGGTCATCCGGCGATCGGGCCAATCGTTCGGCTGGTTGGAGCCTGAAAAAAGTCAGACCGCAACACGCAAGATCAGCTTCGGCGACAACTTGCGGGGCGACTTGTATTATCCGGCCAACGCCAAAGCCGACGCCAAGCTTCCGACCGTGATCTGGCTTCACGGATACAGCTATCCGCTGGGTTATATGTGGGTTTATCGCAGGGATTTGCACCCCATTTTGGCCCTGGTCAAAGCCGGTTATGCCGTTTTGGCCTACGACCAATGCGGTTTTGGCAGCCGCATGTCCGAAGCAGGGCCGTTCTACGACCGCTACCCGCACTGGTCGCAGTTCGGTCGGATGATGGCCGACGCGCGGGCGGCCGTCGATGCCTTGCAACAGGACAACCTGGTCGATCCAGAGCGGATATATCTTTTCGGTTACACGATTGGCGGAGCGGTGGGCCTGCACGCCGCGGCGCTGGACCAGCGCATCAAGGGCGTGGTGTCGATCTGCGGATTTACCCCCATGCGCACGGACACGGCCGATAAAGGAACCGGCGGCATAGCCCGCTTCAGCCACCAGCGCGGACTGATTCCCCGGCTGGGTTTCTTCATCGACCAGGAGTCGAGAATTCCCTACGACTACGACGGGCTTTTGGGCGCGATCGCGCCCCGCCCGATGCTGGTCGTGCAACCCGAACTCGACCGCGGCGCAACGGCCGCGGATGTCCGCAGGGATGTCGAACAGGCCAAAAAGGTTTATGCCCTTTACAACGCCGAGAACAAGTTGATGCTGGATGAGCCCTGGGATTATGCCCGGCTTCCCACGTCAACGCAGGAGCGAATCATCAAGTGGATGTCGGAGAACATGCGTTAACTCAGCTCCCTTCGCCCTTTGGGAGAGGGGCCGGGGGTGAGGGAGTGAGACGAGCATAAGTCAGTAAAAAGTTTTCTCTTCAACAGCCCTCACCCTAACCCTCTCCCAGATTGAGAGGGGACATCGAATTCATAATTTGCTAAAAATCAGCTTTAAAAATAAAATACTCGAACGATCGCTTGCAATTGAAAAAGAGGTTCTCATGAGATGCAACATGAAATACGCGGCCATAATGACGCCGCTTTGCCTGGTTATCGCCGGGGCGATGAGCCAGCGATTCCTAAGAGCCCAAGAGCCGTCTACCGAAGCGGCGCAATCACGGCCGCCCGTCACGGTTCAAGAGGATGAGTCTTCCTACACGCTGGCCAACGGCATTTTGACCGCACGCGTTTCGAAACAATCCGGCGACCTGACATCGCTTGTCTACAAGGGCATGGAATTGCTCACGGATAAGTCGGGGCACGCCGGTGCGTATTGGTCGCACGATACCAGCGGCGGAGTGCAAACGATCGCAAAGATCAGCATCGATCCGCAATCCAGCGGTCAGGATCGCGCCGAGGTTTCGGTTAAAGGCATATCGGGCGGCAGGAAAATGGGTCATGGCGCAGGCGCAGGCCCGGACGGCAACTTTCCCGCCGATATCGAAATTCGCCACAGCCTGGGGCGGGGCGAGTCGGGCATCTACACCTATTGCATTTTCGAACACCAGAGCGATTATCCGGCCGCCTCGATGAGTGAAGCGCGATACTGCGCCAAGCTGGCCGACTCGTTCGACTGGATGAGCGTAAATGCCCGGCACAATATGCTCTATCCCAAGGATCTGCGCCAAGGCGACAAGTACATTTATACGGCCGTGCAAGCGGAAAATCCGGCTTATGGATGGTCCAGCACGACAAAAAACGTGGGCTTCTACATTGTTAATCCCACGGTCGAGTACCTCAGCGGCGGGCCGACGAAAACGGAATTCCTCTGCCACCGCGATACGACCCAAGCCGCGGCCCCGTGCGTGCTGAATTACTGGCGAAGCAGCCATTATGGCGGGGCACTGGTGGAAGTCGGGCAAGGCGAGCATTGGACCAAGGTCATCGGCCCCTTTTTGCTTTATGTCAACTCCGGCGGCGATCCGCAAACTATGTGGAAGGACGCGCTGGCCCAGGCCAAACTAGAGTCGGCAAAGTGGCCTTATCAATGGGTATCGGGTGTCGACTATCCGCATCGCGAGCAACGGGCAACGGTCAAAGGCCGGCTCGTACTGGATGATCCACAGACTCCAAATGCCAACCTGCCGAACTTGCTGGTCGGTCTCGCATATCCGGTTTATGACTCGCCGAAAGTCCGCGCCGCCGGCCCCAACAGGTCCCGTCCGATCGATTGGCAGATCGACGCCAAGCATTACGAATTTTGGGTGCGCGGCGATGAGAGCGGCAACTTTTCCATTCCCAACGTGCGTCCCGGAAAATACACGCTGCACGCATTTGCCGACGGCGTGCTGGGCGAATTTGCCAAAACCGATGTTACTGTCGAATCGGGCAAGTCGATAGATCTGGGCAACCTCCAGTGGACACCGGTTAGACGTGGCAAACAACTCTGGGACATCGGCATCCCTAATCGCAATGGATCGGAATTCAAGAACGGCGACAGGTATTTTGAACCCGATACGCCCTTGCAATACGCCAAACTATTTCCCAACGACGTGAACTACGTCGTCGGCAAGAGTAATTTCCGCGAAGATTGGTATTTCGAGCAAGTCCCGCACAGCGATGATCCCAACGCGCGGGTCGTCCCTTTCATGGGTGTCAGCGGCAGCGGAAGGGCGACTCCTTTTTCCATCGCATTCGAGTTGCCCAACGCACCGGCCGGCGCCGCGACGCTTCGCCTGGCAATCTGCGGAAATCAAGCCAGGTCGATCGCCGTAACGGTGAACGATCAACCTGCCGGCACTGTCGAAAATTTAGGCGGCGACGGGGCCATCTCCCGCCACGCAATCCAAGGGATGTGGTTCGAGAGGGAGCTTTCCTTCAATGCATCCCTGATGAAACAAGGCGCCAACGTGCTGAAACTCATCGTACCGGCGGGCTCGGTCAACAACGGCGTCATTTATGATTACATCCGCCTGGAACTTGACGAAACGGCACAGCCCAGCGCATCGGCCGCGGAATAGCGGAATATTAGAGCTTCTAACAAAATGACGTGTGCCACTGCTTGCTTGCAAGCAGTGCTGTTAGAAGTTCAGGAAAATAACTGCTTGCAAGCAAGCAGTGGCACACAATTTACCCCTAAAATTTCATTTTGTTAGAAGCTCTTAGTATGTTTTCAAAGAATCGTATTTGCGTATCGTGTCTGGATTTAATTGTTGCATTATCGGCATTTAGCGCGATTGCCATCCAAGCCCAAACGCTTACCCCCGAGTCTGCCGCGGCCGTGTCGTCGCAACCGGTCGATCTGAAGTTCTCCAACAATTACAGCAGCTACGAGTTGGCCAAGTGCGTTGTAAACGGAATAGTGGAGAATGAATTACCCTTCGCTCAATACGTCGCCGACGATTGGAAGCCGTTCGATCCGGCACATCCCGATCCGTTGGCGGATTTCAAGCTGCCCGCCGATCCGCAATTGGACCCGGCCCGGCCCGGCGGTCCGGGGGCGCCCAACGGTCAAGGGCCCATGGCCGGCCAGGCCGTACGGCGCGGCGGAGAAACAAGCGGCAATGCCCAACCGGCATCGACGCCGGCCGACCGCCCGCCGACCAACGAGCCGGCGCCGGCCAAAGAGCCTGCACAGACCAAAGAGACGGCGCCGGTCACGTCCGCCATTCCCAGCATATTCATAGCCGGCGACTCCACCGCGCAGCCAGGCAACCCGAATGCCGTCGGCTGGGGAAAGCCTTTCGTCGATTTATTCGACCCGGCCAAGGTAAAAATAGTAAACGGCGCCCGTGGCGGGCGGAGCAGCCGCACTTTCATTACCGACGGCTCCTGGGAAAATCTCATTTCGCAAGTCAAAGCACTCGACTATGTCCTCATCCAATTCGGCCAAAACGACGGCGGGACGATCAACGGTCCGGCGACTGCCCGTGGATCGTTGCCCGGCCTGGGCGAGGAAACCCAGGAAATCGACAACGTCCTGACCAGCGAGCACGAGACGGTCCACACCTTCGGCTGGTATATGCGCAAAATGATCCAAGACACCAAGGCCAAGGACGCAACCCCTATACTTTTATCGCTCACCGTGCGCAACATTTGGACCGACGGCAAAGTGGAGCGCGGTTCGGGCACGTTTGGCACGTGGGCCAAAGACCTCGCCAAGGTCGAGAATGTCGCCTTCATCGATCTGACGAACATTGTCGCCGACCGCTACGAAGAGATGGGCGAAGACGCGGTGAAGCCCCTTTTCCCGCGCGATCACACGCACACCGGCGATGCAGGCGCGGAAATAAACGCCCGAAACGTGGTCTGCGGACTAAAGGCGCTGCACGAGTACCCTATCATCAATACGCTTTCGGCCGCCGGAAGGGCGATAGACGTTGCCCCGGCCAAATACGCCATGCCGGCCAAGCATCCGTCGGCCCGCGGCAAACCCATGGAAGAAGTTTTGCGACATTTGAACCTTCCCACGCCTGCCGATCCGTCCCTGCCCAGCCTCTTCCTCATCGGCGACTCGACCGTGTGCAACGGGCGCGGCGACGGCATCAACGGCCAATGGGGCTGGGGCGATCCGTTGGCCGTCTACTTCGACACGGCGAAAGTCAATCTTGTGAATCGCGCCGCGGGCGGCACCGGAGCACGCGTGTTCATGACCGCCGGTTACTGGGACATTGTCTTGTCCATGCTCAAACCGGGCGACTTCGTCGTCATGCAGTTTGGCACCAACGACAACGGCCCTGCAGGCCCGATCCGCGGCACGGGCGAGGAGACCGAGGACCGCCAGATCGCCGGCGGCGGAACGGAAACCGTCCACACCTACGGCTGGTACTTGCGCAAGTACATCGCCGACGCCAAATCAAAAGGCGCGACGCCCATCGTCTGCACCCTGGTGCCGCGCAATATCTGGGAAGACGGCAAAATCGCCCGGCCAAAAGACAGGCACGCGGATTGGGCACGCGCGGTTGCCAAAGGCCAGAATGTCCCCTTGCTCGATCTTCATGAAGCAATCGCGCGGCGTTACGACGAGCTTGGACAGGAAAAAGTCGCCCAGATTTTTGCCGATCAACGAGTGCACACCACCCGCGACGGCGCGGAGCTAAGCGCCCAATGCGTGTTGGCCGAGATGCACGCGATCGTCGGCGATCCGCTGGCAAAGTTCATGCGATCCAAGCCCGCGGCCAACTGGTAGTTCACGGCGGAATGCAATTTAGAGCCTATCTCAAAAGTCATCCTGAGCGTAGCGAAGGACCTTGGTTGCAGCCCCAAATTATCCATTTTTCCATTGATCCCATCTAGATTCTTCGCTTCGCTCAGAACCAATATTGTTTTGGGATAGGCTCTTAATCGGCCGTCAACTCCAAAACTGTTATCGAGTAGGCGGGGAAGGTGTAACTAAAGGTCGAGGCCACATTCGTTAGCGGGCTGCTTACCGGCACGATCTTGGTCGGTTCTGTAATGGAATTGGTGTCTTCCGGACTGCCGGCGCTCAGAGTAATGGCCTGTCCTTCCTCCTGAATCTTTGCCAGCCCGCCCAGCACGATTTTTACGGACTGTTCCGTTTTTCCGGGATTCACGACCTTGAGATAAATCTTTCCAGTTTTGGTCTGCCGCGTCACCGAATAAGGCAGCAGAAGGTTGGGCTCGGCCTTCAACTCCGATTTCGGGGTCACATTGCCGATGTGATTGCTGAACATGACCTGGGCGTAGTAGGCCGGCGAACCGTAACTCTCAAGTGCATTGTAGCCGATCAAGTCTGTTTTCCACTGCATGCCGCCCGGATTGACATTCACAAACAACGGTGCATAACTGTGCATGACGATCAGGTCGGAATTGCGTTCCATGCTGGTCATCCAAGCGGCGTCCCCGAGCGCGGCCTTGAAGTTCGGCGTGGGCGATCCCTCGCGCGTGGCCCATTCGCCGACAAAGACCTTCGGCCCGTTGCGGTCGGCCTTGTCGTAATGCTTCAGATCCCTAAAAAAACCTTCCGCATTGCGGTAGTAGTGATCATCATAAAGATCAGGGGTGCGCGTTTTGGCCCTGCGGTCGGTGGCGATCAACTGTATCTTAGGATACTTGGCTTTAAACGCGTCGTAGAACTGGGTGAAGCGGGCGTCGTAACTGCCCGATTGGTCGAAAGCGTCCTCATTCCCGATCTCCACGTAGTTGAGTTCAAACGGCTTGGGATGCCCGTGCTTGGCCCGTTGAGCGCCCCAGTACGTGGTTGCGGCGTCGCCCGTGAGGTACTCGACTTCTTCCAGCGCCTCTTGGACATAGTGTTCCAACAGTGGGCCGGGTTCAACCGACTGTTGCCTGAGCGAGTAGCCGGCAAAAACCGCCAACACGGGCTGCATGTTCAAGTCCTCGCACCAGTTCATAAATTCCAGGAGTCCCATGCCGTCGGTCGATCGGTAGTTCCAGCAACTGCGATGTCCGGGCCGGAACGGCAACGGTCCGATCATTTCCTTCCAATTAAAGTGTTCCCAAAGGTAGTTGCCTTCGACATAATTCCCTCCGGGGAAGCGCAGGAACGTGGGTTTCATGGCGGCCATTTTTTCCATCAGATCGGCCCGGAACCCGTTGGGGCGATCTTTATAGGTCGGTGGGAAAAGCGACACCAGGCTGAGCCAGATATTGCCCGTATTTTGCGCGGAAATCACAAAACGGTTCGCGGCCGACGGAGTGATATCGTCGCCGGTCGTAAGCGGAATCTCGAACCGTTGCCACTTGGAGTTGACCGCGGGAGTTTCTGCCCGGGCGTAGATTTTAGAACCGTCGTTGCTTTCCAGACTTACTTGCAAGGGGCCTTTAAATATGATTCCAGTTGTACTGCTGCTCCGCCTGTCCCTTATCGGCGTGCTTCCTTTGACATAGAACGATGCGCGGTAGGTCGTTTTTGGTTTAACCGGAATGCCCCAGTAACCTTCGTTTGCCACGCCGATGCGCTGCCCTTCGGCGACGTTTTTGATTTCCAATTCCAGGCTGTTTGGCAGTTTGTCCGTCAGGGGGTGGTTATCGACCACGCGTATTTCGCCTTCCGCGCCGGCATCTTTGACCAGCGACCACTTCACCGTCGGGTCTTTCTCGTCATTGCGAAAAACGCGATTGCGGATCAATTCGGCATACAGGCCTCCGTCATAGGAAAAGTTGATCTCCTCGGTCATCAGCCCGTGCAAGGTGGGGCTCACCGGAGTGGTCGGCGCCTGGAAATCAATTTCCAACACGGGCGCCGATGTGGAGGCGTCTTCTGCCCGCAAGACAGTGAGCAGGGCCGGCAAAACAAGGAGAGTTAGCGCCAGTATTTTCACAAAAAAGTTTACAATTCGGGCTTTCATCGGAATTACTCCTCGGTTTGATAGTTGGAAGGTGCTGGTTTAGCCATGATTTCCCAGTTGGCCTCCGCCTGGATTCGCTCCTGGCAGAAAACGCCCCTATCGTAACTAAAATATACCCAAATTACAACATGCCACGCCTAGTCATCCGTTTCTCAATACCCGGCATAACACTTGAAAACCCTTATTTACATGGCAACTAATCCATCTATTGCAAGAAGCGGGTTCCACGGCAAGTCGAGGCGTTCTGAGAATATGGTACTTTTTCGGGCCATCTCGCTTCTACCATACCTTTACCGAGATGATTGCGGTCAATCTGACTTACGCGGCAACGGCGACGGAAAAGAATGACCTCTGGCAAAGGTGCATAGGACCGGCCTAACGATCAAGCTGAGCCGCTCGTATTTGCGTCGGTTCCAGCCTGTGGTTCGCGTCGTCATCCTCTTCTGAATAGTCTCAAGACTTTGTGAAACCAAATTTTCACCTTCGAGACAGCTCTCGCGGGTCCGAGTTGGCTCGGATTGACTTTGAACATCCCTTTGAGAGGGTTGCCCGACTCGTGTTTGGCGAATAGGTCTCTGGCCATCACAAGTCTTGCCTTCTGGCACTTGTCTTTGGCTCCTGCGAGCCTTGCCTCAACTTCCGAGATTAAGGGAGCAAGCGTGACTTGGTCGAGGGTCATCGCGTGGCATTCACTGTACGAGTCAAAACTGAGGGCAAATGAGTCAAGAAAACGATCCAGTTGGCTGGCACCTCCACACTTGAGAAGAATCGTCCCGAGTTTGGAGAAAGAATCCCGAATGCACCACGCCTCTTTCGATCGTTGCCCCTCAGCCTGAAACAGGTCGCCGACCAGATCAAGACTGGCTTTTCCGGGCTCCGCGAGAACGCTGGCGATGACTTGTTGGCGGAAGGTATCGTTCACGTCCACGAAGTCCGCCGCATGCTTCCCGTTCCAGGCGAAACAGATGCGGCTCTGAGATTCCGGACTATATCCAGCGATAAAAACAGTTGTGTCTTCAGTATTCATCTCTCTTGGCAAACAGGTATTCGACCGCGAAAGTGCAGCAAAAGTCTACTGCATTTTCGCAGCCGAGCATGGCATTGTCAACTATGATACATTCGGCGTGTTCACGTCGCTTGGAAGTTTTCCCGAAAATCCTTCGTTTTACGGCAATAGACCGACCGATACATGTATTTACGAATCTTCCCTGAAAATGGAATCCGAGATTGCCTTCTCGTCATTCAAATTTCCGGTAAGCCATCACAAATGAAGTTCTCAACATCGCCTTAACACCACTAATAGCCGGCGGCTAACAGCCGCCGGCAGAATTTCGCCAGTTTTCCGGCGGTCGTTGACCGCCGGCTAGTGAGATTATTAATCTGAGACTCAATAGCCAGTAATCGCTCGTATTATTTCACCGGGATTTTTACCAGGGTTCGCAACTCCACCGGCCCGAGCAATCCCGAGGGCAGCAGATGTGCGTCTTTGGTCCAGTGTTTCCAAGTGGTAAAGCTCACACGCTCCGGCACCGGCCGGGGCGCTGCCTTCAGCATCCAATCCGGCCAGCTTTTCAGAACGATGCCGTTCCATTGGCAGTCCTCGGGTAGTTGCTCGTCGCCGATGAGTCGATTGGGCCAGAGATTGGTGACTCGGACCTCTAGCTCATTATCGCCCGCTTTGGCTGCGCGGGTGATATCCACTCGGAAGGGCGATTTCCACAAAATGCCCAGATCTTGGCCATTCAGCCGAACCTCGGCAATTTCCTTGACGCTTCCAAGATCGAGTTGCAGGGTGCGATCCGCTGCCAGGTAGTCCGCCGGAATTGCCATGGTTTTACGATAGGTCGCGGTGCCGGAGAAATATTTTATCCCGGCATCGGCGTGTTCAGGCCAGGAGATCAGGCGCTCGAAAGTCGCCCGGGGCGGGGCGCCGCGACCGGCGGGAAAGGTCAGTTCCCAAGAACCCGTTATCTCGACAGGCTCTGGAAGAGAGTCGATAGTGGCGGTTTTTTCCGCGCCCGACGCAGTGGTGAAAGTGTAGCGGCCGGCATTCGCCGCAATCAAACGCAGTTGCCCGTCTTCGAGCGACAAACGCGGCGCGGGCGGAGACAGGCTTTGGACATCCTCGGGCAATAGTAATGCATTCCCATCCCTGAACTCGGCCGATTGGACCACTCCGTCCACCGCGTATTCGACGTGCAATTCGTAAACCACTTTTGGCGTTGCCGCGAGGTCGGGGGCAAGGTCCTTGAAAGCCGACATTTGCAGCATTCCGTCCTTCACCTTTTCATTTAGTTTGGCGGTGACATCGACCTTAGTCCCGTCCGGCTTGCTGAAGTTGCCGTAGATCGCCTGGCGAATCTCCAACTTGGGCGTATGTTGTGCCACGGGAATGTTGCCATGGCGGGTCATTTTGACGATCGGATCGCTCGGCGCCGCGGCCGCTTGGCGAAAGACCACGAATATGGAACCGGCCTGCTCAAAATCCAGCGTCACGATAGTCCGGCCATCCTCGACCCGCCATATCGGTGCGGGCTGAAAATGTCCCGTCTCCGCGTTCCACAATTCGGGCAGGCGACTTGTGACGCGGAATGCGCAATCCATCGACTCGGGCGAGCGTTTCTGGTTGGAGACGAAATAGATGTCCGCCGCATCCTCTGCTCGATGTATGAAAGCCGTTTTAGCTTCGCCATTTAAAGCCGTGAAATCGGGCTTCAATCCCAGCGATGCCAGAACATCCTCAACCGGACTGCTCCAGAAAATGCGCCCCTTGCCAAACGCATGTTCGCCGGGAGTGGTTCCCCAAACCTCGTCGGCAATCTTGACCACCTCGGCATCGCAGGCCGGATACTCGGACAAGCTAGGGGATTTCTGTGGTTTCGGCCCTATGACGACTGCGCCGGCTTGGACCAAATCGCGCACTTTACGGGCCAGCGCCGGGGTCATCCAGGTGCTATCGGGCAGCACCAGTACGCGATACCCGCCGCCGTTTGGAGTAGTTATAAGGCCGTCCTTCACTGATAGGACCGGCATCAGGTCGGTGCCGACGGCATCGTAGTCGTAGCCTTTGGCCTTGAGATCCTGCCGAAAAACGTTTCCGCCCGGCGACGCTTCGCCGCCGAAGAACAACACGTCCGCCGCGCATCGCCCTTGTTGCAGAAGGTACTGGGATCGGGCGACGTAGGCCAGCCAATCGCGGGACTGTTCCCACCAGGTATTAAAGCGTCCGAAGTGTGTGCCCCACTGGCCCATGGTCATGCCGGGAACCTTGTCCATCCAGGGCTGGTGCGCGTAGGTATGGAAAATAAAGCGGTTAATGCCCGTACACCATACCAAGTCGCCTTGCATTTTGAGCGAGCCGGGGTGTTGCAGCCATTTACCGTTATTGGGTCTGGCCGTGAAGGATTCCGCGCCGATAACGCGAATGCCGTGCGTATGCCCGACCGAGGCCGCCAGCTTGACCGAGTTCGAAACGCCGCCGGATGCGCCGACCCAGAATTCACCCATGATTATATCGGCCTTGGCCCCGACCTGGAGGCACTCGAACGGACCTTCGTAAGGCTCGACCGAGAATTTCAGCCCGTGCTTGCGGCACAGATCGCCGAAGTAGCCGAAATAATTCTCGGCGAAAAGATCGCCGATCGTGCGGCGGAAGTCCCACAAAAATCGTTCGGTGACCTCGCCGCTTTCGACATAGCGGCCGCTGAGGACCGGCAGCAGTGGGATGGGATCGTAGCCCCGGCGCTTGATGAATTCGTCGCGGAAGCGGGGCGACCAGTTGTTGTTGCCCACCTCGTAGCTGTCGATAAGGCAGTTGTTCACCGATTTGCCCGCCAAGGGGCCGAGAATCTTCAGAACCGGCTCCACGCCACCGGCCCAGTGGGCATCGAGGGCCTCGCGGCTGAGCTTGTCGCATTCCAGGCCGGTCCCGGACTTGGGTGCGGGATGGTTGGTCCTGCCCGTCGGAGTGTGGCCGATCCGCAGGATGGTCCAATCGCCCGGGGGAACTTCCCAGGCAAACTTGCCGTCGGCTGCCATGCTGGAAGTCAGATCGACGATGCGATCGCGTGCCACCACCGCCGCCGCGGGGATTGTCTTGGGATCGGGTTGCAGGCCGTATTTGTAGTCGGCGCCCGCC
>JBEKSO010000021.1:0-19200 GCA_049516935.1 Thermoguttaceae bacterium | reverse complement strand
GAGAGCAACCCTCAACTGGTGCAGATCGTGCCGCCCAACGAAGTCGTGGTGCTGATCAGTTTCGAGATCACAATAGGCGAGTTGCGCGGGATGATGAATCTTTGCATCCCTTACAACTCGATCGAGCGCATCGGCGGCAAATTGTCGGCCAATACCTGGGTCACTTACGGCCACCGCCAGGCCACCGCGGAAAGCGTCGAACAGATCAGCCGTACCGTGTGCACCTCCCAGGTGGAGCTGAACGTGCGACTGTCGCAGACGCGGATTACCGCCAGCGAACTGCTGGGCCTGCGCGTGGGCGACATTATCACCACGGCCAAAGACATCCACAGTCCGCTGCTGGTTTCGCTGGAAGGGATTCCCAAATTCCACGCATCGCCCGGCGCTTTCAAGGGCCACAAGGCCATCCTCATCACCGACGCCATTAAAAATCCCACCGAAGCCCTGGAATGAGCACTAATGGCCGGTGCTGGTGCATCCGACAATTTGTATTGTCGCATAAGATTTCGACAAGACCTATGGCACCTCTCCTGAATCTAAAATCACCTAAGCCGCCGGGGTCACCACGCTCCGACTACGCAGATAAACTATGATCTACGACCTGTGCTTCTCAACCGGCAATTTTCAAACAGGCTGGGGCTCGCGGCGCATTGAAACAAAACGAATCTCAACCCGCTTATTTAGAGCGGATGCAATACGGCGCAACATGGCCAAAGAATGGCCTGTGTAATCCGCACTTTCAAGACGGCAGATCACCGATGCTGTTGTATCTACAAGCTTAGCCAGTTTTCGCTGGCTTAGGCCGGCTTCTTCACGCAGATCACAAATCTGTCGGGCTACCGCTGCATTAGATCGCTCCTTGTCTAGGAGGGCCAATTTCTCCGCGGATCCCTCAAAGTATCGGCGATGCAGAATTGCAACGGCATCCTTGATAGGTTTTCGTCGTTTGCCAGTGGTTTTTTTCCGAGACATATTCATTATCTCTGAAGAAGACAACTTCGATTTTTGGCATCGATTCCTCCTATTACTATGTTCGCATATTTGCGAACAAAAGTCAAGTCATAATTAGCATAATTCCCAAAACGATATGGTCAAAGAGTGAAGCATCGGTATTGATGGGCCTCTGATTCCTAAGCACCGGCCTTGATTATCGCCCCCCAAATTTCTATCCCCGGGGTTTTTTTACATCTCGACTGAGAGTACAATGCCCATTTTCCGGATTTGCCGATCGAGTGTATTTAGCACTCATGGATTGCCAACTGCCGCCATATCATTAGATTATACAAATACTATCATGAAAATCGGTCTGACTTACGATCTGCGCCAGGACTATTTGGACGAGGGGTATTCCGAGGAAGAGACCGCCGAATTCGATCGGCCCGATACGATCGAGAGCATCGAATCGGCCTTGAAAAGCCTGTCCCACCAAACCGATCGCATCGGAAGCGGCAAAAAGTTGATCGACCGGCTGACCCAGGGCGACCGTTGGGATTTAGTCTTTAACATTGCCGAGGGATTGCACGGCACGGCCCGCGAGGCCCAGGTGCCGGCGATTCTCGATTTATTCCAGATTCCTTATACGTTCTCCGATCCTTTGACGATGACAATCGCACTACACAAGAACTTGACCAAAATGATTGTCCGCCAGGCGGGCATTCCTACAGCGGATTTTGCCTTGGTCGAGCGGATGGAGGACGTCGAGCGAGTCGATATGGCGCCGCCGTTGTTCGTTAAGCCGGCGGCCGAGGGCACGAGCAAGGGCATATCGGCGGCCTCGAAAATCACAAACCGGCCGGCACTGCGGCAGGCTTGCGACGTTTTACTTAAACAGTTCCGCCAGCCGGTGCTGGTGGAGACCTTTTTGCCGGGGCGGGAGTTTACCGTGGGCATGGCTGGCACTGGAGATCGGGCCGAGGTCTTGGGCACCCTGGAAGTCATTCTACACCCCCATGCCGAAGCCGATGTATATTCCTATCGCAACAAAGAAGAGTGTGAAGATCTGGTGCATTATAAATTAGTCCGCGCGGAAAACGACGAACAGGTGCGCAAGAGCGAAGAGATCGCGCTGACGGTCTGGCGGATTTTGGGATGCCGCGACGCGGGCCGGGTCGATTTGCGCTGCGACGCCCAAGGAAGAGCGAACTTTATCGAGGCCAACCCCCTGCCCGGACTCCACCCCCAGCACTCCGATCTGCCGATTCTATGCACTTCGCTGGGAATTCCCTATGTTGCCTTGATCGAGCGGATTGTTCAATCAGCACTGCAAAGGATCAAAATGGGGACAGGCGCCCTAGCCTGGTCCTAATTATATGAGGGTGTCATGGAATTAATAATGTAATTTGCCAGTATTGGACCCGCTCCCCTGTGGGTCGCGGCTAAACGAATAAAAAAATACGCAACAAACAGATTTTAAATTCAGGACATCCTCAATTATATATGTTTTAAAGAAATATCGTGAGCCGGCCCCGTTTCGACGAAGAATAAATCGCCATGCGAATTGCGGTTCTTTATAACGCCGTTTCCCAGCAAGACACCATCGAAGATCTGGACGTCCTGGTCCAGGTCGACGTGGTCTCGCAATCTCTAAAACGCCTGGGCCACGAACATTTCGCGGTGGCGTGCACTCTTGACTTGGATACGATGAGGGAAAAACTGCGGAAATTGCGGCTGGATATGGTATTTAATCTGGTCGAAGCGCTCCACGGCGACGACTCGCTGGTTTATTTGCCGCCCGCCGTGCTTGTTTCGCTGAATTTGCCCCACACCGGGGCTTCGGCCGAATCGCTTTTTTTGACGACTCATAAATTATTGGCCAAGGATCGACTTTCCCGCACAGGTTTGCCCACTCCAAGATGGATTGTCCAAGACTCAGTCAGCGGAGTAAAAGAGAATTCGTGTATCATCAGCCCTCACCATTGCTCTCTCCAGACCGCTTGCGCGGTGCCCGGAGAGGGGACGTCAACGAGATGGATCATCAAGGGGGTGTGGGAACAGGGGTCCCGCGATATGGACGACGATGCCGTGTTCAGCGGCGGAGTGCCGGAGGTTCATCGCCGCTTGCGGGAGAGGGTAAATCGCACCGGCCGGCCCGCATTTGCGGAAGAGTACATCGAAGGCCGGGAACTCAACCTTGCGATGTTGAGCGGTCCCGGCGCAGTGGAAGTGTTGCCGCCCGCGGAGGTGGATTTTTCCGCTTTCCCGGCGGAAAAACCCCGTATCGTGGGATACCGCGCTAAATGGCAGGCCGATTCCTTCGAATACAACAACACGCCTCACTGCTTCGATTTTCCCGCCGCCGACCGACCGCTTCTCGATCGCTTGCAGGAATTGGCCTTGCAATGTTGGGACCTGTTCATGCTCCGCGGTTGGGGCCGCGTCGATTTCCGCGTGGATCAAAGCGGCCGGCCTTGGATCTTGGAAGTCAACGCCAATCCCTGCCTCTCGCCCGACGCAGGTTTCGCCGCGGCATTACAGCGAGCAGGCATCGATTTCGACGAGGCAATAAGGCGTATTGTAGATGAAGCAAAGCCCACGGATTGCAACCCGTGGGCTTAACGGAGCTATTCATCCAAGTTCCAATAAAACATTAGGCATATTATGAGTATTGATCCGCAAAATCAGACATCCGCGGCGCCTATCGTCTTCCGTTGCGACGTTCAAGCGGACGACCGGGATCGCGTGCGGGCGATTGTGGCCTCAACCGGCGTCTTCTCGTCCGTCGAAATCGAAGTGGCCGTCGAACTCCTCGACGAGCGCCTGGAAAAAGGACCGTCCAGCGGATATCATTTCATCTTTGCCCAGCGTGCCGATCGCACATTGGGCTACGCCTGCTACGGGCCGATATCGCTTACGGCAGCCAGCTACGATCTGTATTGGATCGCCGTGGATAAAACCTGCCAGGGACAAAAAATCGGACAATTGCTGCTGGCCAAGTGCGAAGAACTCATCCGCGCAGCCGGAGGCCGTCAAATATACATCGAAACCTCCAACCGCGCCCAATATTCTCCCACGCGGAAATTCTATCTCCGCTGCGGCTATCGCCAGGAAGCGCTGCTAAAAGATTTTTACGCCCCAGGCGACGACAAGGTGATTTACGTGAAGAAAGTGGCTAGTGGATAGTGGTCAGTGGTCAGAACGAAACCACAAGCACTTTGGTGGTTCATTCATCAATCATCATTCCGCATTCATCATTCTTTGTCACACTAATCACTATGCACAAACCACTATTTAGAGCCATCCTTCGCTGCGGTACCACTCGGCTGTTTGGCGGAGGCGTTCGACAAGCGGGGCTTTGACGGAAAAACCCAAATCCTCCACGGCCTTCTGCGGCGAACAAATCCATGAACCGGCGGTGATCTCGCGGGCTTTATCGATGTGCAAATAAAGCGGCCGCCGCATGATTTGCGACGCCGCTTCCACCGCCGCCGCCACGATCCAAACCGTGGGTTTGCCCACACGCAGCGGGAAAACCCGGCGGCGCCCTAACGCCCTGCCGATGAGATGCCCGAGATCGTCATAAACCACGTCTTCTTCGCAGGCGGCAAAATAATAACCTTGCCCGGCCTGAGATCCGCTACAGCTTGTCGCCGGCAGGCGTTTGCCTCGCTGGGCGGCAAGAATCATCAACTCCACCAGGTCGGCGGCATGGATCAGTGAAAAACGAGGCCGTCTCCGGCTGGGCACGACATGAATGCCGAATCTGTTGACCGACCGGAACATAGGCAGCCCCAAACGATCTCTTTCGCCAAGCACGATCGACGGCCGAACAATCGTGGTGGGCACCCGGTCGGCGAACGACTCGGCTTCTTTCTCACCGGCGCGTTTGCTCTGCCCATACGCCGACACGGGCTCGGCGGGATCGGATTCGATTTTGGGCCGCCCGTCCAAAGCCGGCCCTGCCGCGGCCAAGGATGATGTAACCACCAACACCGGCGGACTGCCTTGAGCCGCGCAGGCCCGGGCAATATTGCCGATGCCTCCTTGATTCACCCGGAAAAATTGCCGCTTTGCCAAAGCCAATGTAAGACCGGCCAAATGATAAACGATATCTTGACCGGCCACGGCCGGCATCAAACTCTCAGGCTGAGTGACGTCGCCATAAACCAGGAGCACGCCCAGGCGATTCAGGCCCTCGATTCGCGAGGTCTTCTGGACCAAACACGTCACTTCGTCGCCTCGTGCAACCAAGGCCGAGGTAAGATGTGAACCGATGAATCCGCTAGCGCCAGTAACCAGAACCTTAGCCATGAGCGGGCTGCAAGAGTTTGTCGAGGAATTCTATTTATCCATTCCAAGCGTAGGTTCTTTGCAAAGCCAAACGAACCACGCCGGTAATTTGGTTGATAGTAACCGTTTTTGAGAGGACCGAAAAGGCATGCGCTAATTTGGCTTGTTCGATAATCAGATCATCCAATTGGGCCGAAAGCAATATGCACGGCAACATCGCCCGGAACTCTTTCAACCGTTGTAAGGTCTCCAAACCCGAGAGTCTGGGCATATGGATGTCCAAAAGCACTAAGTGCACGGTGTCATGTTTGACGATTTCGAGGGCTTCTTCCCCATTTCCCGCCACAAGCGTGCGGAATCCCCTGGGTTCAAACGCCACGCGCAGCGTTTCCCTAAACCCGGCGTCATCGTCGGTGATGAGCAAAGAGGGGTGTTCCAGCAACATGATAATTACTCCTAAAAGGACAAGTTCATTGGATTATCGAGCAATTTAAATGCCATTATTTAGCTACTGTATGATTGACTAATCCAATTGTTCGCAACTCCTTATATAAATGTATCTTACAATAAATTAATATTTTTTGCCAGATAAAATAGAGAAGCTGAATCGACTATATCACACTGACAAAAGAACTATTTTTCTGCCTTTTTGGCAGAGCACTCTGCCCAGTAAAACTATGACCCAGCGGCGCCTAAAACTAGCCGTACAAATGACTGAAATACCACCCATAATGTGTATATATTTCGGATTTTAATTGTTGTCTGTGATTTTGCAGCAAATGTTATCCTGGCTTGATATCAACTATTTCAAATCCTCATGTTGGGGGTATGGCAGGCGAATAGTTGTCGCGATTTACTTTACTTAGGCCGAATTGCCCTTGAATGTCGCACCTGGGAACCTATAATTCCGGGATTCAACCCCGGTCGAACAGCAAACGACCTGGGGCCGGTGATAGGTTTGTCGAAACCATGAGCCGGTAGCCCCGCACGATAAGCGGGTGTAGCTCAGTTGGTAGAGCGCCACCTTGCCAAGGTGGTTGTCGTGGGTTCGAATCCCATCACCCGCTCTTTTGCATCATCAAGGCAATATCCACGACGTAACGGCTCGATCATGGCTGAAACAAAAAAACGCGATTTGGACGACGACTCTTTGAAAACCGAGCAACTTCCCGGCGAAGAACCCGCCGAGGAAAAGGAGGAAGAGAAGGAGCCTCTGAATCTCGCCGTCGATATTCAGAACCGCAGCACCTGCGAACGTCACATCAAGGTGACTATTCCGCGCGAGGACATCGATCGCTACTTCGACAAGGAGTATTCCGATCTCATGCCCAATGCGCAGATTCCCGGTTTCCGCCCGGGCCGGGCACCGCGCAAACTGGTCGAAACCCGATTTCGCAAGGACGTTACGGAAAAGGTCAAGACCCTGTTGCTCAGCGACAGCCTGGCCCAAATACACGAAGAGCGGAAAATGGCGGCCATCAGCGAGCCCGATTTGGATCTCGACGCAGTGGAAGTGCCGGCCGAAGGCCCCTTGACCTTCGAATTCAATCTGGAAGTTCGGCCTGAATTCGCCTTGCCCAAATGGAAGGGCCTGAAGATCGAAAAACCGGTCCGCGAAATTACCGATGCCGACGTGGACGAGGCCCTGCACAACGTGCTGGCAAATCGCGGCCGACTGGTGCCGTTTGGCGGGCCGGCCGAAGCAGGCGATTACATCACCGCCAATCTCACTTTCAAGGACGGCGAACTCTTCCTTGCCTCCGCCGCCGAGGAAGTCATCCGCATCCGGCCGGAACTCAGTTTTCGCGACGGGAAGGTCGCCGGTTTCGACAAACTGATGACCGGGGTCCTCCCCGGCGAAACGCGCCAAGGCCAGGCCGATGTAGCGCCCGACGCCCCCAATCCCGCCCTGCGCGGCAAAAAGGTGACGGCCGTCTTCGAGGTGCTGGAAGTCAAAAAGCTGGAAGTCCCCGCCCTGACCCCGGAACTGCTCGAGGAATTAGGGGGGTTCGAACTCGAGTCCGATCTCCGCGACGCCATCAAGGATCAGCTCGGCCGCCAATTGGAGTACGAACAGCGTCGCCGGGCCAGGCAGCAAATCACCGCCGCCTTGACCGAAGCCGCTAACTGGGACCTGCCCCCCGCCATGCTCGAGCGGCAGAGCCACCGCGAGTTGCAACGGGCGGTTATGGAACTAAAACGCAGCGGTTTCAACGACAACGACATCCAGGCCCACGAAAACGAACTCCGCCAAAACAGCGCGGTCTCCACGGCCCGGGCCCTTAAGGAACATTTCATCCTGGAACGAATCGCCGAGGAAGAGAAAATCGAAGTCGAGGACGCGGATTACGATAAAGAAATCGCTTTGATCGCCAGCCAAAGCGGCGAATCGCCCCGGCGCGTTCGCGCGCAAATCGAAAAAAGCGGCAACATGGACGTACTGCAAAACCAGATTATCGAACGCAAGGCCATCGACCTCATACTCGATCAGGCCACATTCAAGGACGTGCCCTTCGAGTTCGAGCACACCCAGGTCGAAGCCGTCGATCAAGCCCTTGGCGGCGAACACGGCGATATACCCGAGGCCAAACCCGAATCGCACGAACCGCCCCAAGGCGATTTCCCCGAAGACAAGAGACACAAAAGGTTTTAGCATGTTTTTGCATTGCAAATTGAGCAATTGCCAAATTTCAAATTGCAAATTGAACAAAAGATAAATTTGACGTGGGCGCGCATAGGCTTTTCTGCCCAATTGAAATTTGCAATTGACAATTTGCAATTTGCAATATATTTGCATCAACGGAAGGATCTGGCATGAGCAAATCTTCGCGGCCATGGATCGTCGATCCGCAATTATCCTCATATCGCGATTATCAGCGGCAGCGCCAACTGACCCTGGGCGACTTGTTGCTGGAAAACAGGATCATCCTCTTGCAAGGCGAAATCCACGACGCCAACGCCAACGAACTGGTGATGAAACTGCTGTACCTGCAAAGCGAAAACCGCCGCAAGGACATCCATTTCTACATCAATTCGCCGGGCGGCAGCGTCAGCGCCACCCTGGCCATCTACGACACCATGCAAATCCTTTCCTGCCCCGTGTCCACGTATTGCGTGGGCGTGGCGGCCTCCGGCGGTGCGGTCCTTTTGGCAGGCGGAACTAAGGGCAAACGCTTCGCACTGCCGCACGCCAAGGTGATGATCCACCAGCCTTACGGACAGGTCGGCGGACAGGTCTCGGACATCGAAATCCAGGCCAACGAAATCCTCAAAACCCGCGAAGTCCTGAACCAAATCCTTTCCCAGCACACCGGCCAGCCCATGGAACGCATCGGCAAGGACACCGATCGCGACTTTTACATGGACGCCCAACAGGCCAAGGATTACGGAGTAGTCGACGACATCCTTACCAAACAATCGGTCGAGGCCGTGGAAGAAGAATAAATTAAAGTTGTAAGTTTTCAGTTTTCAGTTGTAAGTTCTTTATGTATCACTTAAAACTTATAACTTATAACTTGAAACCGGAGCATAACCCATGTCGCTGATTCCATTTGTCATCGAGAAGAGCGGCCGCGAAGAGCGGGCGATGGACATCTACAGCCGCCTGCTTAAAGACCGCATCATCTTTCTCGGCACGCAAATAAACGACGACGTGGCCAATGCCGTGGTCGCCCAATTGCTGTTCCTCCAGTCGGACGACCCAAAAACCGACGTGCACATGTACATCAACTCGCCGGGTGGAAGTATCTCGGCCGGGCTGGCGATTTACGACACCATGCAATTCGTAAACTGCGACGTGGCCACCTACTGCGTCGGCCAATGCGCTTCGATGGGAGCGGTGCTCCTGGCCGCGGGCTCGCCGGGCAAACGCAAGGCCCTGCCCAATTCCCGCATCATGATCCACCAGCCCCTGGCAGGCATGGAAGGCAGCGCCGAGGATATCCTCATCCACGCCAAGGAATTCATGAAAGTCAAGGAACGGCTGAACCGCATCCTCATCAAACATACCGGCCATCCCCTGGAAAAAATCGAAAAAGACACCGACCGCGACCGCTTCATGTCGGCCGAGGAGGCATTGGAATACGGACTTATCGACCATATCATCGAACACGCCGGCTAAACCGGCCTTTTTAAGACCTATTAAGCATCACGATTTATAATGTAGCAGGCACACTCTGTGTGCCGTCTGTATGATAAATAATTAACATTAAAAAACAACAAACGGCACACAGAGTGTGCCTGCCACATAATACAAACTTTTCAACCGTCTCGTCTAACCAAAAACTTGTCATCAAGCAGGAACGCCAAGGGGTCGTTCTTTGCGAATTTCGATCGTGCGAGGTTGTCATGAAAAAGTCGCCGCTGGCCGTTGCGGGCTTATTCTGTCTGGTATTGGCCGGATGCCGTACCGATCCGTCCATCACTCTGCTGGAAAGGCAGAACCGCATGCTGGAAGACGAAGTCTACCAGCTTCGCGGGGTGATTCAGGATTACGAAGAAGGCATGACGCAAAATTGCGTTGTAACCGAAGGCGCCCAGATCGCGCCCGACCAAGGCGAGACCTGGAAAACTCGAGAATCGACCGCGGTCCCAAGCGAATCAAACGAGCCGCGGAGCAGAAGATCCTCGTCGAGCCAGGCGATTCCGGGTCCGGTCGTCGAAATGCCCGGCGAGGCCCTGCCGCCCGGCAAAATTCCCAAAATTCTCGAACATCCCGCTGGAACAAAGGCCCCCGCCGAACCCGGCAAGCTGAATCCGCCCCAGACGCCGATGCAATTTGAGGGGCCAACAGGCCCGAACCTGCCCGGTTCCCAAGATTACGAAAGAGGCGCACCAGGTAAGACATCCAAAATTCATCCCACGGGCGGAATTGAATCCGTGGCCAAGGACGACAGCAAGGACGTGGGCCAACTGGTGCTTAACCGCATGCTGACCGGCGGCTATGGCACCGAGGGCCGCTCGGGCGACTGCGGCGTGCTGGCGGTCATCGAACCCCGCGACGCCAAGGGCCGCCGCCTGGAAGCACCGGCCGACGTGGCAGTTGTGCTAATTGATCCCTCCAAAACCGGCCCGCAGGCGAAGATTGCCCGTTGGGATTTCCCCGCCGCCGAAACGGCCAAACTCTTCCGCGGCAACGGCATCGCCCGGGGCATGTACGTCGAATGTCCCTGGCCCGATCGACCGCCCGAAAACAACCGCCTGCACCTGTTCGTGCGCTACACCACCCGCGACGGCCGGAAATTGGAGGCCGATCAGTCGGTGGAAGTGGCCCTGCCCGGCGAAAAGGCCGCACGCTGGACGCCGGCCGGACCCGAACTGCAACCGGCCGCGGGATCCGACAGCGAACTGACCTCATATCAGCGATCCGGCGCGGAGGCAGCCGAATCCGAGGTGAGCGACTCGCCTTCCGACGATCCCGCGCCCCCGCGCCGCGCCCGCTCCATGCGCACCGCTTCTCGAACTAATTCTGCCGCGATTCAGCGCCCGGTTTGGTCGCCGGAAAGATTTTAACATTTATTTTCAACACGGAGGCACGGAGGACACGGAGTAAAGCGTTGAATTAATAACAATTAGCGCATATTCCAAAACACATGCGTCATTCTGAGCGCAGCGAAGAATCTGAGTGAATAAAGCCGGGAATACCGGCAAAATTTTGAGTCCAACGAGATCCTTCGCTTCGCTCAGGATGACTTTTGCGATAGGTCATAAGTACAAAATACGGATAGATCTCAATTATGAATTCATCATTCATAATTCCCCATTCTAAATTTCTCTCCGTGTGCTGCGTGCCTCCGTGTTGTTTTTATTTATGCCGTCAGAAAGGGCAGGTTGTGGATGAACGTGTCGAGCTGGGCCCTCACAATCGAGATTGACCTGCGGTATAGTCCGGCATGCAGAAATGGGGGCCAAAGGAAATTAAACACCAGGATCATTAGTATCGTCATCCAGCGAGCTCCCGGATTAGGATTGGGGACGGCGAGAAAATAGATCAGTAAAAATCCGGCGATGATAGCGGCCAATCCAAAGGCTTGAAATACAAAACCCAACGTCAGCAATATGTGTCCGTATGGTTTTGCGACGGCGTAATCCACGCGCGTGGTTTGGGGCGAAAGCGCGATGAATCGCATCTGGCCGTTCAAAGGCGGCAAGGCGGCATTCAACCCGGTGGGGGTCTCAAACACGATCGTTTCATCGGTCGTCTCGCAAATTCTTATGGATCTGGCAGCCATGACCGCGGCGGCCTTTTTTAAGAGTTCCGCTGCGCCGCCTTTTACTTCGGCTGACCCATAAATGATGTTTGCCGGGGCCGGATTGCCCAGAGTGCCGAATTCCTCCCCGCCTTTTCTGTCCTTGCGCACCGTGGAAACCAAGAACCGCAACCCTTCGACCCAAACCACCACGGCCACGGCGGTTATCGCGTAAAGCAGCATTTCGGCGTTAGCGGCGTTCATAAGGCACCGTATCGTTGGTTATAAATTGATACTTGTTAATGCAACCTGCGAATCCAAGACACGCGATCCACTTCGGGATCGAGATGAAATGCCTTTTGGAAATCGTCTTCCGCGTCCTCGGCTCGGCCGAGTTTTTGTTTTGCCAGTGCGCGCTGATAATATGCATCGGCCGACATCGGTCGCCTATCGATCGAGGCTGAGAAATCGGACACCGCCCGGTCTAATTCGCCCATGCCCGAAAAAGCCAATCCGCGGAAGTAGTGCGCATCGGGATCGCTATTGTTTTCTTCCAATACCCAGTCCAGGTCGTCCATGGCTTGATCGAATTGTTTCAGCCCGACGTGGGCCGCGCCGCGGGCACCGTAAGCCTCAATGTTGTCCGGATCGAGGCGCAGGGCCTGGTTGCAATCATTCAAGGCATCGTCGAACATGCCGAGATACACTCTTGCCAATGCCCGTTGCTGATACAAATCAGCGTCGGTGGGATCGAGTTGGATTGCGCGTGAAGCGGCCTGTTCGGCCATGTCGTATCGGCCTTCATCCAAATATGCCAGCGCGAGTATAAAAAGTTTATTCGGGCCGGCGGACTTCAGCAGATCCGCATGTGCCCCGGCAGCCGGCTTGCATTGGGCACAACTTGCGGATACCTTGGCGTCCGTCAGCCATTGGGCCGGATCTTGCCGATAGAATTCCTGCAATACGCCGTACAGTTCCGGGTGCTGCCGGCGCATGGCTTGCGGTCGCTCGAAAAAACACTCGGTAGCGATGGCAAAGAACTCGGTGCGGTTTGTGGCGCCGTAGTGGTTCAGCAAGGTGACCTCGTCGCGGCGCGCGCTGCCTACCAGGCGTAGATATTCGGCTTCCGTCACGCGATACCAGGTTTTTTCCAACGGGCCGGCAAGCGGGGGCGTGCCGTCGAAGCTGCCGTCAAGGCCGTCCAAATAATGCGCGAACTCGTGCAACACGACGTTCATCCCGTTTGCGGCGTTGCGCCCGCATTGAACCACATTCTGCCAGGACAAGATGATCGGGCTATGGTACCATGCCTGGCCGGCCAAGGAAGCTCTCTTCGGCACAATTGTAAAATCACTATAACTCCGGAATGAATTCTTGAAAGTACCCGGATTGAGAATTATCGATTGCACGCGATCGAAATAATATGGCTCGTCCAGTCCCAAAACGAGCATAGCGGCCTGCCCAGCCACGGTTGCCTTCATCTCGTCGCTGATTTCAAAATCGCGCTGGCCGCTTTCCCAATTTTTTTCAGCGGCGAAAACAAGCACTACCGCCTGGACCATTAGCTGCTTCGCCCGTTCCAAGAGCGGATAATGCCTTACGTTCTCGGTAAGATACCCGCTCCAAGCCGCGGGAAACGGTTCCGATAATATCTTTTGCCGGCGTTGTTTTTTCTGCCAGAAGAACATGATTGGGAACGCTAATCTACGCTGATGCCGATAATCGACGATTAAAACGCCCGGAACGACACTCAAGTGTTTTGGGCACCAAATCGCGATTTTTCCACGTTTAGTTGGGGATCAAACCTCGCTTTTTCCACGCTTGGCTACTCATACGTATTCGGCCTTCGAGTTTATTTATTGGTGTTCGAGATAACTCGGGCAGGGCCGATTTTACCATAGTGCTTGGCCCAATTTCTAGTGGAATAATTGGCCGGGAGTTACCCACTGCAGGCTATTAGCTTTTATCTTTGCTTTTGTCATTATCCTCCATCTCGTCATAACCAAAGTCACCAGCAACTCCCTCTACAATGGAAAACCGTTGAGCAATCATGGCCAACAATATGCCGATGGGAATACTCAGCCAAAGTAAGATGAATGACAAACGATACAACCAATGCCCCGGTGGAAATCTGCTTAAGCCCAGACAAGCTACAGTAGCGGAAATAGTAATACCAAATATGCCGTTACACACTCTATGCAGCCACAATGGAAGATAACGATTGTGAAGTGCCATATATCGTTTGTTATCCAATGTATTGATTTATTAGATTACCAATTAGGAAATGGCTATCCATTACCTATCCTTTCCCATTTCTCATGAAATGCATCTATTGCATATTGTTTCGGTTGTAGCCAGTATGAAATCTTTCCGTCTTTTTCTCCTTTGTGAGCCATAGATTTGATCTCATCCGGGGAGAAAATATAAGTCTCAGGATGTTCTGTAATGATATTGGCCACAATAATCCAAAAGTCACCAATTAATTTATCAATATCTTTTCCTAATGGTACAGGATTACGTTTACTCAAAGTCTTAATCTGGAAAGTGTGCATTCTATGCCCATCCATGCTAAAACAAACCAAATCCACTCCGCGTGCGTTTCTAGATGTAGGCAATGCATTCCAACCTAATAAGGAGAGTCTGTAGCAGACGTAAAACAGTCCGCTATTACCCACGAATTGAGGAGCTAATTTCAATTCTGTTTTCTTACCCATTTTACTTTGTTGCTGCCTATCTTTCCTTACGAGCCTCATGGATGAATCCAACGATCTCATCTGTGGAAATCGGCAATTTCACTCCTTCCACATTTAGGGGTGAATCTGGGACGTTTTCAGGTCGAACGATAAAAGTTTGCCCGTCTTTTTTTCGGATACCCGCAGCGCCTTCTTTGCTGGCCTCACGAAGTACCGAGTTTAAGTTTTTTTCTGCTTCTGAATCTGAATATACTTTCATGACTTAATCTCCAGAACGCTTACTCCCGCCTGTTTGGCGGCTTTTATTAATCCCCGATCTAAAGTGAGCAATGCACATCGTTGATCAAGAGCCGCACGTATGATATACGCGTCGTACGCATAAACATCAAGTTTTGCAGACAGATCTATGGCCTGAGACAATTCCACATCAATAAACCGGAGAGGAATCCGCCGATATGCTTCTATCGCCTTTTGTGCCAGTATAAGATCAATTCTATTCCGCTTTAACATAGCGGAAAATGCATTCCCAATTTCCCAATGTACCGAGGCGGGAGCAAAAAGATTTGCGCCCCGGGTTATTTCAATTAGGCTCGCTTTTTCCGGCTCGTTGGCAATCACTGCGATAATTGACGAAGCATCAATTATAATGTCCATGCATTTACCTCATAAAGCCATATCCTTCATATTATACTGCAATACAGCGAGAATGAAATGGTCTGGACTAAACAGAAAATTAAAACCATAACAGAACCTCATCTATCTTCTTCCCCATCCATTTCCGCTCTTTGCCCCGACTGTCGGTGCGGCGGTTATCAGGCGGAAGTTGCCTGGGCCTAGGAGGTCGTCTACGCGGGTGCGCATTTCGGCGTTTATGGTTAGACCGAGGTCGGAGCATTTCATGGAGACTTTGCTGCCGTCGGCAAGGCAGATCATGAGTTGCAGTTCGGCCTTGCCGGGGTAGCCGCGGAGGATTTCGTGGAGTTGGTTGAGTTTTTCCGGGCCGTGCTGGTCTTCGGAAACGCGGATCAGCACGCCGCGGGTGTAGCGGGATTCTAGATCGGCCAGGGGAATGATCTCGTTGACGATCAGGTTCGCCTCGTCGCTGCCGGGGCGCTTATCGACCACGCCGCGGATGACCACGATGGCGTCGGGCTTAATAAACTCCTCGTAGGCAACGAACTGTTCGGGCCAGCAGATGCAGCGGATCATGTCTTCGGTGTCTTCCAGGTCGAACATGGCGTAGCGGGTAGGCCGGCCCGGATCGGCGCGCTTGGAATGTTTAACGGCGATGGCCGAAACCAGGCCGCCCAGCATGACCTCGGTGCGATGCTCCAACTTGGCGGCGGCCGCGGTGGTGTGAGAGCAATATGACGATAGAGTGCTGAGATGCTCGCTGAGCGGATGGCTGGTGAGATAGAAGCCCAGCACTTCTTTTTCCTTGGCCAGTTTTTCTTTTTCATCCCATTCGGGCAATTCGGGCAGCAAGGTGGCGTCGGTTTCGGCCGGTTCGTCCACGTCGTCGAACAGGCCGCGCTGCCCGGAGCGGCGGTCAGCCGCCGCCACGGCGCCGGATTGCAATGCCCGATCGACCGCGGAAAACAATTGCGATCGCCGCGCACCGAGCGAATCGAGTGCCCCGGCCTTGATGAGCGATTCGATGGCCGTGCGATTGACCGCGCCCGGATCAAGTCGTTCGCAGAAATCAAAGATGCTGCGAAATACACCCCGCGCGTTGCGTTCTTGGACCAGTGCCCCGGCCGCCGCCCCGCCGCAGCCCTTGATGGCCGAGAGCCCGAAGCGAATATTGCTCTGTTCTGAGGGTTGATCCGTCACAGTCCCGACGCCCTCACCCCCGGCCCCTCTCCCGACCAACCTTCGGTCGGTGCCCGGCGAGGGGAGTAATGATTGGTCGCCCTCTCCCGAAACGGGCGAGGGGAGTGTGCCCTCCACGGAAAAATCGACCTGCGAGGCGTTCACGTCCGGCGGCAGCACGGTGATGTTCATCCGCTGGCAGTCTTCCAAATGTTCGACCAGCGAATCTTTCCTTTTGAAATTCCGCCCGAGAATGTCGCTCGACAAAAGCGCGGCCATGAATTCAACCGGCCAGTGCGCCTTGAGATAGGCCGTCATGTAGGCGATCAGTGCGTAGGCAGTGGAATGGCTCTTGTTGAAGCCATAGCCGGCGAATTTTTCGATCATGCCGAACAGTTCGGCCGCTTCTTTTTTCGACAGGCCTTTTTCGTGCGCGCCGGCCACGAACTGCTCGCGATACTTGGCGATTGACTCGAGTTTCTTTTTACTTATGGCCTTGATGCAACTGTAGGCGTTGGCCAGTTCGATGCCGCCCAAGCCGCTGATGATCCGCATCACTTGTTCCTGGTAGACCATCACGCCGTGGGTTTCCTCAAGGACTTCCTTCATGAGCGGATGTTTGTACTCGGCCTGTTTGCGGCCGTGTTTGACCTGCATGTACTCGTCGATCATGCCGCCTTCCAACGGGCCGGGCCGATAAAGGGCGTTGGTGGCGATGATGTCCGAAAAACTGTCGGGCTTCATCCGCTGCAACAGGTCGCGAATCCCCCCGCTTTCCAACTGGAAAATGCCCTTTGTCTCGCCGCGGCAAAGCAGGGCGAAGGTCTCTTTGTCGTCCAACGGGAATTGATAGGGATCGACCACTTGGCCGGTGGTCTCTTGAATGAGATCGACGACTTTGGAGAGGATGGTCAAATTCCGCAGTCCGAGAAAATCCATTTTCAAAAGGCCGGCCCGCTCGACGTCGCCCATGGCCCACTGGGTAATCACTTCTTCCTTGTTTTGCACATGCTGCACGGGGGTATATTCGGTAAGCGGGCGGTCGGCGATGACCACGGCGGCGGCGTGCGTGCCCACGTTGCGGGCCAGGCCCTCGATCTGCCTGGCCAGATTCAAGAGTTCGCGGATCTGGCCGTCGCTCTCGTAGATTTTTTGCAGGCCCTCGCTTTTTTCCAGGGCCTTGTCCAGGGTGATGTTCAGTTCATCGGGCACCAGGGCAACCACTGAATCGACTCGCGGGATGGGCATACCCAGCGCCCGGCCCACGTCGCGGATGGCCGCTCGGGCTTGCAGCGTGCCAAATGTGCCGATCTGCGCCACGTTGGCCATGCCGTACTTGTCCTTGACGTACTGGATCACCTCGTTGCGGCGCTGCTGGCAGAAGTCGATGTCGATATCGGGTGCCTCGCGCCGGCTCTCGTCGAGGAAGCGCTCGAACAGCAGATCGAAATCCAGCGGGCAAACGTGGCTTAAATGCAAGGCATAGGAAACCAGCGATCCCACGCCCGAGCCCCGGGCGGTGGCGGGAATCTTTTTCGATCGGGCAAAGCGCACGAAATCCCACACGATGAGAAAGTAATTGGCGAATCCCAACTTGTCGATCACCGTAAGTTCGCGCTCCAGGCGGGCGGTCACCTCGTCGGAAAGCTTGCCGTCCTTGAGGCGATCCTCGCGATGCGCGTATCGCTCGTTGAGCCCGGCCAGGCACAACTCGCGGAGATAATTTTCCGAAACCTTGCCCTCCGGCGGCGTAAATACGGGGAAGTGCCGGCGTCCCAATTCCAATTCGATGTCCACCGAATCGGCGATTTGCTGCGACCGGCGTACTGCGTCTTCCTGCCCGGGAAAGGCCGCGTACATTTCCTCGGGACTGCGGAGATAAAACTCGTTGGTCTCCATGCGCATGCGGTTGGCGTCGGTGCGGAACTTTCCGGTGTTGACGCAGAGCAGAATGTCCTGGGCCTCGGCGTCTTCGCGGCGGACGTAATGCACGTCGCTGGTGGCCACGGTGGGCACGCCCAATTGCCGGGCCAGATCGACCGCCGCCGCCAGGGCGATCCGCTGCGACTCCATGCCGTTGTTCTGGATCTCGATGTAATACCGGTCGCCGAAAATCTTTTGGAACCAGGCGATAACCTGCCGGGCTTTTTCCAGGTTCGACTCGTTGCCCGAGAGAATCAGCCGATTGATCTCGCTGGAGATGCAGCCGCTCAGGCAGATCAGACCTTGGTTATGGGCTTCGAGGAGTTCCTTGTCGATGCGGGGTCGAAAATAAAATCCTTCCAAAAACGCCGCCGAGGAAAGTTTTATGAGATTTTGAAATCCCTCGCGGTTTTGGGCCAGAAGCGTAAGATGATAACTGGCTTCTTTAGTGCCGGCCGCTTCTTTTTGAAATCGCGAGCCCGGCGCTATGTAGGCCTCCAATCCCAGGATGGGATTGATGGAAAGTTCCTTGGCCTGTTGATAGAATTTGACCGCCCCGTAGAGATTTCCGTGATCGGTCAGCGCCAGGGCGTTCATGCGCAGGGCCTGTGCGCGCTCTAAGAGATCGCGGATCTTTCCGGCCCCGTCCAAGAGGCTGTAATGACTGTGACAATGCAGATGCACAAACGGCGGCGGCGAGCTCATGGTTCCCTCAATAAGAAAAGCGATCCCCTTCGTGTGAAACATCATTCCACGCTTTATTTTACCAAATATCGATTAAACAGCGAAGGGGTTGAAATAAGTGGAAAAGGGATAATGGAACGATGAGCTAGGGATGATGGATAAATAGCACAAGATCAAATTAATAAAAAAGTATGTGTGCCATGCCTCATGTTCATGGCACACATATATTTTTGGAGAACGAGTCCTTTATTCAACATCGATATTGAATTCCTTTTTCTCACTAGATTTTTGAATATTGTTCTCGATTAAAATGACAATCTTAGCTTGGCCTTTTTGATCGGCTTTGAAATCGAATTCTTTAATAAATTCACCAATCAGGGGATGACCATGAGCCACTGTTCGAATAACAGAAGAAGCAGTGAGCTTTATGGGACCTTCGCTCTTGGCAGAAATTTCTACCACTCCGGATGGGCCTGATCCAGAAACTCTGACAAACTCTCCAACTTTGACTTTGAATTGTGTATCATCTTTTGGGATGGTCACAATTCGATCTGACTTCGCCGTCACTGCATCTGGTTTTTCTTGACCGATTGCCAATGAAAAAGCGCCAATTACCAGGAGGCAAAGAATAAAAATACAGAGACCATAACGTCCCCTCCGATTAGAAAATACAT
>JBEKSO010000020.1:0-19257 GCA_049516935.1 Thermoguttaceae bacterium | reverse complement strand
TTGAAAAGATGTCCCTGGGAATAAAACCAGAATTTCGGAATCTCTAGGACTTTTAAAAAGAAATGAATAGAATATATAGTGTAAGAGAAATTCGCGGAGCAAGCTCCGCAATTAATCCATGAAATATCCACAAAAATCAAACTGAAAACTTAAAACTGTAAACTGAGAATGTTGAAAAAATGACTTGCAAACATCTAAAACAGCTTTACGATTACTGCCAGACGAACAATCTGAAACTCAGCAGTACCGATCTGATCCGGATTGTCTGCCCGCAATGCGGGGTGGAGGAGGTATGCCCTTCCATGTTGTCGGAAGAATATGAATCAAAACATCACGAACCGGCAGGCGAAGAAATGAGGGGAGAGGGACAAGGGGGAAAGGACAAGGGATGAAGGATCAGACTTAAAGAAGAAACCGCTTGCGGTTCGCCATTCCCAATCCCTAATATCTAATCCCCAAATCCCAAAGTTCCAGTCCCTTGTTTAGGGCTACCTGCGCTTGGCCGGGGCAGGTTGGGCTAGGGATGGATTGGGCTGATCGTCGCTTGATTGCGATTTAGCCAATGTTTCGGACGGTTCAAGTTTGCGGTCGGTTACGGATAGTATCTTCGTTGCTCCTTCGAATTCTTCCGCACTCGGCGATCCCTGCCGGACATTGGGAGTTTTTTCTTCGATGTTTCCTTGATTCACGGTGGCGGGCATAATTTCCATGTCCCCGCCTTCCAGGATCGAGCCCGCCCGAACGTTTGAGGCACATTGACCATTACAGTCATACACCGGACCGTTATAATCGTAGGGATGACAACACATGGTGCAGCCGACACACAAGGCCACCAGGCCAAGAATTCCCGCTTGGGCTATTTTGTGCAACATGTTAACAACCTTTTCATGAAGAGAAGTTGGGCACCGAGAGATAAGTCGAAAATATCCGTACCGTTAATGTCGGCCGAAAAAACTTCGCAATCCGCAAATTTTTTCAAGTTTTACTCAGGAAATTGTACACCGCCTTGCGCAGTATGCGCACATTTCCCATGTTCACAATAAAGGAATTGTGTATTTTTTAGATAAGTGAAATTGAAAAATCTTTCCGTCGTTTGAAATTATGGTTGGCATTTCGCACGTTGCACCGGAAATCTTAGGCTATGAATAATGCGGATTAGCAAACCGCATTCTCGTTGGCGCATAAAAAGAGCCGTTCATGCAAGCACGAACGGCTCTTTACGGTCAACTTTACCGAAGACTTAGGTGGACTTCGGAGCAGGAGCAGTCGGTGGAGCCGCTGTGGGAGCTTCCTTCGTCGGGGCTGTCGCCGGGGCGGACGCCGGAGCGCCGCAACCGCAACTGCCACAATTGCCGCAGTTACCGCAACTGCCGCAACTGTTGCCGCAGCATGCGCTTTGGCAACAAGTAATCTGGCAGCAACTTACCGGGCAGCAGGACCGCGGACGGCAAGAGCGGCAATGATGGCGCCGCGGGCAGCAAGACTGCGGTTCGCAGCACGAATTGCAGCATGCGGGAGCGCAGCAAGCTGCCGGAGCGCAGGCTGCCGGAGCGCAAGTCGCCGGAGCGCAAGTCGCCGGAGCACAAGTCGCCGGAGCACAGCACGCCGGAGCGCAACAAGACGTCTCACAGCAACAACTTACCGGGCAGCAGGACCGCGGACGGCAAGAGCGGCAATGATGACGCCGCGGGCAGCAGGACTGCGGTTCGCAGCACGAATTGCAGCACGCGGGAGCGCAACAAGCTGCCGGAGCGCAGGGCGCCGGAGCGCAGGCCGCCGGAGCGCAAGTCGCCGGAGCACAGCACGCCGGTGCACAACAAGACGTCTCACAGCAACAACTTACCGGGCAGCAGGACCGCGGACGGCAAGAGCGGCAACGATGATGACGCGGGCAGCAGGACTGCGGGCAGCAAGACTGCGGGCAGCAAGAAGCCGGCGCACAGCACGCCGGAGCGCAAGCCGCCGGGGTGCAGGCTGCGGGAGCGCAGCAATCGCCTGCTACTGCTTGAGTGCCCAAAAGGGCCAGACCCAGCACCGCGATAAATATCGCGATGCCCAAAAGATACGTTCGATTCATTCTAATAACCTCCAACTTACAGGTACCGTAGCGTTGAGGAACGCGCACATGCGCCGTCACAAACTCCATTTCTCCCCGACCCTGACGGCCTCCAGCCGAGGAGATCTCCATAAAAATATTCGTTTTTAATAGGAAAATGTCAGCCGGCAAATCACGCCCTGTTGAACTTTACCTATCATTCGTGCGGTAATAGATGCACAGCTTAGATGGTTAAGCTAGCATAGTTCAATCAGATGTCAATCCAGTGTATGGGCAAATTTTCCAATTGGGTGAAGCCGGCATTTTGGGGGCAATACATCAAATGTTTATAAAATGCTAGGTCGTAATATTCACACAGTACAGCCCCCCTTAATAAAAAAAAGAGAATTCCATGGGGAATTCTCTAGGAGTAATATTTCCTAACTCTATTCTTTACAAATAGTTGCGATTATTATATCCGAAAAAATAAGCAATAAAATTTTATTCTTTTTTGAATTATATTTAGTGTGTAACAGTTGATGTTAAGAAAAAATCAAAAAAAGTGTAGTAATTTTATCATTTTACCTACGCATCGAATTTTCCGTATTTTCCGGTTCTTTTGCCTGCAGATTTTCTTTTTCCGCTCGGCGGCGGATTTCTTCGCGAGCCCATTGTTGCTTTTTTAACACCTCATCCGGATCCTCAAAGTTTAACACTAGCGGCGGCTCGCCCGCGAAGATCATGGCCGCCACGCCCACTATCCGCCAGCCTTGTTGTTCTCGCCGCAAGACCCAAACCGCAGTGTCCGAATGTGCCTGCCCGTCGTTATCCGCGTCGGTCCAGGTCGATTCCACTTGGGCCCCGTCTTCGCCGACGTATTTGACTTTTCCTATGGTAAATCGGGCCGTATCGCTGGCCGACGGGGTAACGCTGCGGCCTAAAGCAGCCGCTTTTTCCCGGGCTACTTCGCTCAGCATTTGTGCGGCCTTTTCGTCGTTGCCGGTCCGCACGGCCTCCAGGAATTCGCGGCAGGCGGCATCCGGAGTATCTGCTGCCCGATTGCCTGGCATGTTACTGAATCCCCCGGACTGTACCTTGCGATCCGGGGAACCGGCAGATTGTTGTAGCGGTCCTTCCGACCTGCCGCATCCTACAATGCCAATTATTGCCAATGTTACAATGGGCAACCATCCATGGTTTCGTAACATTATTTAGTCTCCTGCTGATTTTAGGTTTTATTTAAGGAGAGATTAATGGAAAAAACGCTCAGGCGGACAAAGCACCTTTTTACAAAATTTCCCCAGCGGCGGAGTTTTGCAAGAAGAACGTTTTGAGTCAAGACAAAAGGGGTTGGCTGGATAAAATAATGAGGATAGGCGGCCGGCCATGGGCAAAAAATGGAGGATCCTTGTGAAACAGCAAGTGGTCTTTTCCCTCGATTTTTATTTTTATCCCGCGCCTAGGCCCCGATCAAAGGCCTCTTGGTCGCGCTGGTACAGGGCCAGCACCGACTCGAAGGTGCCGCTGGAGATCTGCCACACCGGATTTTCGTCGGAATGCGAATTGCAATGTGCGGTAAACAAGCGATACATGAACTTAAACAGATGCCGCGGAACGCGCAATCCGGCAAAGGCGTCGATGAGCCGGTGTTGATCCACGCTTTGATCGAATAATCCCGCCAGGCTGGGCGTGCTGCCGTCAATTGCGCAGGCCTTGATCCGCGCTATGGCCATGTCATAAAGCGATTGGCCGGTCCAGGCCAGCGAACGAATCATATTTTGCTTGTCTAGCCTTGCACGCTGGTGAAAATCGCGGTCTTCCCGATCGATCAGGCGCTCCAATTCGATGGGCAGGAGGAGTTTAATGCCCAAACCGGGGTGTTTCAGGAACTTATTATCCAACATGGGCCAAATCAAGGCACGCATCAAATCCGTGGAGCCGTTGATCAGATAAGGCTCGTCCACGCGATCGACCAGCACAATAATGCCCTCGATGTGCAATGACCGCAGAACTCCCTGCAATTTCGCCAGGAGTTCGTACCGGTCGTCGGTGCGTTGATAAGCGGGCAACGGTTGAGCGATAATCCGCCCGGCGGGAAACTGGAGGAGGATTTTACGCAGCAGGTTGGTGCTGTGATTAAGCACGCGGGTGTTGCGGACAATCCGCCAGGCCTTGTAGTGGCATTTCAGCCAACGCCAAATCCACGGGGCCCAACCGGCGGTAATTATCAGGTAGGGCCATACTTTAGCAAACCAGTTCCAATCTCTTAACCAGGCGAAAAAGCCCAGCGTTGCCGCCGTAACGGCGATTCCCAAAACTATATCCCATTTCGATCGCCAGATGGGGAATCGCAATTTTCCACGCAGGCGGCGCCAACGCTGCAAGGTGTTTTCTGCCGTCGATTGGTCGTAACATGCCGCCAATAGCATCACGTCGCGGACTTGCGCCGGATCGAGCGAGCCGATGGGCAGTGCCTCGTCGCGGGCGGCGGGATGCCGGGCCTGTTTTACTTCCAAAATCCGATCGGCCAGTTGCGTGACGGCCTGGGCAAGGATCGAGTCCATGTGGTCCCACAGACGCCACTGTTCCAATGCCCGATCCATTCGACGCCGCCGGCGGGAAATCCGGTCGCGGAATCGGTCCAGGTAGGCGTTGAAATCGTCGTATTGGACCACGAAAACTTGCTCTTTGGGATGGTCGGCGTTGAAATCGGCCAGGCGCCGGACGATTTGCAGCCGAAGGGCCGTTTTACCCGATCCTTTCTCACCGAAGACAACGGCGGTGGCGGGCTCTTTTGGATCGCCGTATATCTTGTCCCAGGAAGGATGATACGTGGTGCGAATGCACGCCCCTTTAAAAACCAGGTCGGTTTGGGCGTCTTCGTCGGCAAAGGGATTCGATGCTATCCCGTGATGTTCGAGGAACTGCTGGATTTTCATTGGCCGGCCTTATAGGTTTCATGAGAGGCGATCCGCTCTGAGTGTATCGCGAAGTTCCAAACGGGTCGAGGGGGTACGCGACTTGTCCGCGGCAGGGGACGGTCCCCGGGTAAATGCCCAGTAAAACAAGTAGGTAATAATAATTGCGGTCATTATGATCATCGCGACAATCAGCATGAGCATGTTTTTGGGGATTTGGCGAGCGGATGTTTGACCGGACAGCGAGGAAACGGGCTGCGTGAAGGGTACATCGGCCTTGGCAATGTCGGCCAAGGGATCGGACATGCGCAACTGGCGGAAAACCGCGGAAGCCTGCTGCCAATCGCGCCATCCTTCGCGCCAAACCAGGGTATCGGGACTGATGCGGCCCTCGTTCAACCACTGACGCATCAATTTGCCCGCGGCCGGTCCGTATTGACCGCCTGATGGTGGCCGCACATACCAGACCACATCGCCCGCTTCCGAGAGCGGATCGGCCGGGACGTCTTGCTTTAAGGCGACCGAAGGATCGTCCATTGAGAAGGTTGTAAGGATATTGGTGGCGGGATCTACTGGAGTTGGTAAAATAGGCGAGTCAAATCCGCTTCTCCCGCTGTCGTGTTGAGAAGAATAATCAGTTGCTTGGGGCGATATATCCGCTTCGGTTTTCGATGCGGCAATTACCGGTGGCAAGGGCGATGGATTTGGAGCAGATGCTTGGGCCGATCCTCCCGGCACATTACCCGATATAACGGGTTCAGCGTTCTGTAAAGGAGGATTTAAGCTCGGGTAAGCAGCGGCCGCAAAAGCCCTTCGGGCTGCGCGGTCCTCTTTCGAGCTTTTACGGGTACTTTGGGAGGGAATAAGGAATTTGGTCCCGCAGTATGGGCAAATACCCCTTCTGCCGGCCTGAAATTCTTTCACGTTTAATTTGTGTCCATTTGGACAATAAAAACGGATACCCATATGGCCTCTATTAGCCTCTCATTATGTATCTTATCTACATATTTTTCCATTATACTAAGGCTAAATTCCAGGTGAAGCAAAAAATACCACCCAAACAGAGGGAAACATACAAGTGGGTAAAAAAGTAAAACATGCTTTTCAATAGGGGCGGGGGGGGTAAAAAAAGCATGCTTGCTCAATTATCTGGACTAATAAAAAAAACAGAAAAACATTATGATCGTGAGATAAATGTAGATAGTAATTCAATATGATCGTGAGATAAATGTAGATAGTAATTCAATTTAATGGAGGGATTCCATGCGAATGAATCGCTCATGGACGGTGGCGGCGGTTCTGTGTTTGGCGGGGATTTCTTTTTTGGCGGGCTGCGGATCGGAACGCAAGGCAGGTGTGCCGCCGGCAATGACCGCCCCAGACTCTGAAAATACAGCGACCGCTCCGAAAGTCACTTCCCCCAGCCCTGAAGCGGCCAACGAAACTCCCCCGCTGTCGCCCGTTATAAAAAGCCCAGAACCGAAAAAAGACCTCGGGTTGCAATCCCTGAAAAAATCTTTTCCGCCAAAGGCGACGGCCAGTCCGGCACGAGCGCCGAAGATTGTCTCCTCGTCGCCTCACAAGATCGAACAAGAAAATAATCCCATGCGCCCGGCGGCAGTCCCTCCTGCGGAAACGAATCCAATCCAGCCGGGTATTCCTCTTGCGGAAGAACGCGATTCCGCTATCGCCGCACATTCGTCGGATAATCCGCAAGTCCTTAAAGGCAAGACGATGTACATGGAGGAGTCTGTCGTCGAGGGCGAACTTCCCCGGCCTGCTCCTACGGCAATGCCTGACATGGCGGAATCTTCACCCCCAGCGCCGACGACAATGCCTGACATGGCGGAATCTTCGCCCCCGGCGCCGACGGCAATGCCTGACATGGCGGAATCTTCGCCCCCGGCGCCAGAAGCCAAACCCGGCCCGGCCGAACCTTCGACAACTACCGCGAAGGCCGAGCCTGCGGATCTAAATGAGTTTCTAAAGATTGCGCAGGACCAACAAGCATACACGGTGGTGAAAGTTTATTATGGCACGGACCGGGCGCTTACTAACGTGGGGCCTAAGCAACCGGTTTATCTGCCATGGTTGATAAGGACTATTGTTGCCGCGGCAACGGCGTTGTTTTTGTCGTTTTTGGGATTTCGATTATTCCCCTCTCGGCTGATTCGAATATCGGCATATTGCGGCATGTTCGCAACCGGCGTACTGGCCGGGCTGACGATATACGCGCGGTTTCAAGCCCCCTTGCCCGATGATCTGGCGAAGATATCGCCCCCCGCGTCCGTTGCCTATGGTCCCGAGCGCGGCAAGCTTGAGTTGGGCACCTGTGAGGTATCGATCCCCAAGTTGCACGAGGTGGGCGAGTTGGAAAGTCCTTCAGTGCTGCGCCTGGAATTCCGCGAGGATCCCCGCAAGCACGTGGTGCTTTTGGGGATTCAGCCGGAGCCGGCGGATCGGTTTTACGCCGACCTTCGCGAGTGCGTGGGCCGCTCGCCGCAGAAATCGGCTCTCGTTTTTGTGCATGGTTACAACGTCAGTTTTGAAGACGCGGCGCGGCGCACGGCGCAAATCGCCTACGACTTGAAATTCGAGGGCGCGCCGATTTTTTTCAGTTGGCCCTCGCAGGCGGGACTTTTGGAATACGCCGTGGACGAGACTAACGTGTCCTGGGCCGCCCCGCACCTGCTGCGTTTTCTCACCGACGTAGCCGAGCAATCCGGGGCCGAGCGGATTCACTTGATCGCCCATAGCATGGGCAACCGGGCTTTGACCTCCGCGCTGAGGGATCTTTCCCTGATGCAAAAATCGGATAAACCGACCTTCGACGAAGTCGTGCTTACGGCCCCGGATATCGACGCCGATACGTTCGTAAACGACATCGCACCCGCGGTCGTAAAGACCGCCCGCCGCGTTACGCTGTATTCGTCTTCCAACGACGAAGCCTTGATCGTCTCCAAAAAAGTGCACGGCTATCCCCGCGCCGGCGACAGCGGGAGCCAATTGCTCGTGCTGCCGGGCATCGATACCGTGGACGTTTCCGCCGTCGATACCAGCCTGCTGGGGCACACTTATTACGGCGACAACAGCACCGTGCTGGCCGATATTTTCGAGTTGCTCAACGCCTCCAAACCGGCCGATCAACGGCGTTGGCTCCGCCCCGAGCGATTGGGACTCTTGAAATATTGGGTATTTCATCTGTGATTGTATTTTGGCGATTATCGCGCCATTCCATACAATCTTCATAAACCTCACCTTTGGGGTTTTTTTGCTCATGCACCGATGTTTTTTTACACCCTATTCGGTGAAAGCCGGGCAACTCGCGCTTATCCCAAAGTATGTTTTTGCAGGTTAAGAACATATCCCAAAAGTCATCCTGAGCGAAGCGAAGGATCTCGGGGGATTTAAAAATGCCAGCATTTCCCGTGTGATTCTTCCCAAATCAGAATGACGCATGTGTTTTAGGATAGGCTCTAAATTCTAGTTACCGTGGAACCTGCGTTTTGAAACGGTGCGAGGAAGATAGGATGTCAGAAAAATTACCATTAAATGACCGACGCTGCCAGAATAGTTTCATAAGATTCGCCCAACAACTGGCGGGCATAACCGATCAAGAGGACATATGGTGTCGGATCGGCCAGGCGATATTTCATTTTTTTGATGCGGAACTGGTCGGATTCTTGGAACTAAGCGAGGACGGTCAGTGGAGAGCCCATTATTGGATTCTGCCCCCGGATTGCACGGAAAAAGATGTTTTCACGCCGGCTCTTCAGCAAACCGCCGCCAAGGTTTTAGAAAGCAGCTTCACGGCAAGCGAATCACTGGACCTCAACGGCGCTTGCCAGGTGGGGGTCTTTCCAGTAGCCGTCGATAACCTGAGAACGGCAATAATGCTTATCGGGCACTCCGTAAGCGCGCCTATTGGCAAAGATCTGTTGAACATATACCTGGGCGTGGCTGGATTGGTTGGCGGAACCATCACTAGGGCCGGCGTTTTGGCCCGCTTGCGCCAGGATAATAAAAGCATGCGCCAAATATTCGCCGGCAATTCAGGCGATGCAAGGCTGCGGAACATCGTGGAAAACGCCTTGGAGATTATTTTCACACTCACGCCCGAGGGCATGATATCCTATGCTTCCCCGCGCTGGACCCAGTTGATCGGGCATCAAAGCGCCGATCTTTTGGGACGGAGTTTCGTGTCGTTTTTGCATCCTTCCGATCGGGCGGGGTTTCAGTCCTATTTCGCCGCGGTAACCGCCGGCGACGGGCAAAGCCGGCGCATCGAATTTCGCATACAAAACTGCAACGGCTCATGGCGCTGGTACAGCACGACTCTTTCCACGGTGAAAGATCCGCAAGGCGCGCCGAAAGAATTCGTCGGAATCGCCGAAGACATCACCGATCGCAAACAGGCCGAGGTGGAATTGCGCAAAGCCAAGGAAGCGGCGGAGGCCGCCACCCTGGCAAAAACCGTGTTTCTCACCAATGTCAGCCATGAAATTCGCACCCCCATGACCGCCATTTTAGGCTTCGCCGAAATGCTCCTGGAAAGCATCGAGCGCCCCCAGGACATCGTCGCCGCCAATACCATCAAGCGCAACGGCGAATATCTGCTCCGCATCATCAACGACATCCTCGATCTCTCCACAATCGAAACCGGGCATTTCCTGACCGAACAGGTCAAGTGCTCGCCGCGAGAACTGATAGAAGACGTCCTTTCGATGATGAAAGTCCGCGCCGACGCCAAGGGATTGCCCATGCTCATGGAATTCACCGGACCGATTCCGCAATCCATTCGCACCGATCCGATTCGATTAAGGCAGATTCTGATCAACCTGGTCGGCAATGCAATAAAGTTTACCGAAGAAGGCCATATTTGCATCCAGATGCGGCTTATTCAAAGCGAACGGAATAAGCCCTTGCTGGAATGCAAAATCATCGATACCGGCATCGGCATGTCCGAAGACCAAATCAACCGCCTCTTCGAACCCTTCACTCAAGGCGATACCACCACAAGCCGCAAGTACGTGGGCATGGGGCTCGGACTGGCCTTGAGCAAACGCCTGGCCGGCATGCTGGGCGGCGACATCACCTTTACAAGCGCGAAAGGCAAGGGAAGCACCTTTGTCCTCACCGTCGGAACCGGATCGCTGGAAGGCGTGCGCATGCTGCAGACTTCCGACATGCACGAAGCTGAGCCATCCTCGCACGACGGCCTCGCTCCCCCCGTTTTGCCGCAATTGTCCGGCCGCATCCTGCTGGTTGAGGACGGCCTGGACAACCAGCGATTATTAGCCTTGATTTTACGCAAGGCCGGCGCCAATGTTACCGTAGTCAATAACGGCAAGGAAGCTTTGGAAAAAGTGATTGCCCAGCAGAAAAAATATCTTGCCGAGGGCCTTCAAACCTCGCCCTTCGACGTCATCCTCATGGACATGCAGATGCCCGAGATGGACGGATATGAAGCGACCTGGCGGCTAAGGGAAATGGGTTACACCGCCCCAATCATTGCGCTAACGGCCCATGCCATGAGTCACGACCGGGAAAAATGTCTGGACGCCGGTTGCGATGAATATCTCACCAAACCGATCGACCGGGATACGCTGTTTTCCACCATCACGCGCTATATGGCCGACGCGCATCAATCACGGCAGGAAGCGCAAGCCTGGATTATTTGATGCGAAACATTTCCCCCCCGCCCTCCCTAATCCTGGTTAGATAAACCGCTCTTCTTTTTATTTTCGAACAATAGATCTCTCCGACGCTCCCTATATCGGGTTAGGGTCGCGATTTTCCGCTTCAATTTTCCCTTTATATGCTTGACATAATTATCAAAATTGCTAGGCTAAAAATTACTTTTCGATTACGCAGCTTAATTACTAATGTCTCTTTCTATTGAATGATATTGACATATGCAATCAGGTTACAACTTCGAGAAAGGCAATTTTTTTCTTGTATATTACACTTTTATGGGGCTTGACATTTCAAGGGCTTAATTCTGGAGGCAGCGGTCGCACCGGGACCAAAACGACTATCGGATATCAAAAAGCATGATGTCATTGGGTGCGTCTTCTACATCGACTTGCTCGTGACGGTCGATTGTTTTGTTTGGGCCGCTTGATATGGTTTGCTTTCGGTGGCTATGTACTGAAGTATGCGGGCTCGAAATCTGGAAAGGTGCAATCTTCGCACCCCAATGGTAGAGCCATCACTCTCAATAGAGGTTGACCGATGATAGGTGAAAAACAGCGACGATTTGTCGAGTCGGCGGGGCAGCGCGTGGCGCCCCCCATTCAAGCCGCCCTCGTGCGGCTTGCAGAAGCCTACGATTACACCCTCGACATGCAATGCGACTTGTGGGATTTCGCCGTCGAGATCGATGCCCTCACGGCCATCGGACTTTCGCTCGATGACCTTCGCTGGTTGGTTACCAGCGGCTATGTTAGGCACGGACGTGAGGTCACAAGGCGAAGCGATGCGGCACGCGATTTCCGTCCATCCCAGGATCTCAACTTCACCAAGAAAACGTGTTTTGTGGCCACGGACGCCGGGCTGCGGCTAACGACCAAGGTGTCCATCGGATCAAGACTAAAGCGTGTGGCGTAGGAACATTACAGTTTTTAACAAGCGGAATGAGCCATGGTTCTGCTGGGACTCGCCGAAAAGATTTTCATCGATCCGCAAACGCTGATTTGCAACCGCAGTCTCCGTTTGGCCCTTGAGCAACTCGCTCATGCCGATGCCTGCGCACGAAGCGCGCAGTGCAATCCCTGGGAGTTCGCTGTCGAAATCGATAATTTTATCGTCGAGGGTCTTACTACAAGCGATCTTCGCTGGCTGGCAATGATGGGTTACGTCGAGCATGCGGTTGAAGTCACGCGCTCTAGCAACACGGCCCGCAGATTCCAGTCCTGCCGCAACCTTGCTTTTACCAAGCGGTCGTGTTTCGTGCTGACTGAAGCGGGAGTCCGGCTGGCTACCATGCATTGTCAGCAGCCGCCATTGTCGTCTCCGGCCCTGCCGATCGCGGCAAGTCGAATACCTGGTGATGATATCGATCGTGTCCGGTACATACCGTCCTGGGATCGCGATCGCCGCGTTCTCCGCGTGGACGGTTGCATCGTTAAGCAGTTCAAGGTGCCTTCGCCCAGTCAAGAGGCCATTTTAACGGCGTTTGAGGAAGAGGGTTGGCCGGCGGCAATCGACGACCCGTTGTCGCCCCATTCAGAGCAAGACCCGAAACGCCGCCTGCGCAACACAATCCAGAGTCTCAACGCCAACCAGAAGAACCCGCTTCTCCATTTTCGCGGAGACGGCAGCGGCGAACGTATCCTCTGGGAACTGACTTACGATCGCGCGGAACATCTCAAGGTCAAGAGTCTAGGAACCATCAGCGCCGCCTAGGACCGCTATGCCTTTTCAGGGCGTCCTTCGGACGCCTTTCGTTGTCATGCTGTCGTCGATTATTTCCCCGTGCGCGATACTAGCTGTCTTTCAGGCCAAAGACTGGGGACAGTTGCACCGGTAACTCGCCGGAAAATAGCGGCAACGGAGGCGAACGGATATCTCAAGCGAAGCCGTATCTCATCCGCGGAGTTCATGCGCACCTCATGCGCATCGCATGTAGACGGATTTTTCGTTTATATGAAAATGCTGTCACTTCGGTGTTGAAACTAACTTTTTTACAGATTTCAAACATGGAGGCAGCGATTCAACCGCTCTTCGGATATCACCACCTTTATTTCAAGGAGACTATGCAATGTGTTCGAAACAGCTAACCATGTTCCTTATCCTGGCCATTTTCTTGGCAGGGTCCTCCACGGTAAACGCCCAATCTCTTGGGACCTTCAACTTCGACGAGAATGGCAACGGCACGTGGTTGTATCCCAGCGGGGGCTCAGTGTCGCTTCCGGGAACGCCAATCACTGGCGGCGGCGTTCTGTACGACTTGTCAAATGCAGGCATACCCTACCCACCGTTCCAGACCTACCTTGGGGCAATCTGGGGATTCGACGAACCTAATACTACGCCGTTAGTCCTGAGCGATGTCATTGTTTTCGGCGGGCTGGGGGGCAACAGTAGCAATCCCAACCAGTTCCAGTATTACTCCGACGCTAGGGTCGGCGACGCCGATATGGCTGACCTCATTACAGGGACACTCGAGCAGAAGTTCGGGACTCTAGGTGTCTACTATAACGAAGTCGGATCCGAAGGCGACAACTACATCGAGGTCGGCATAATCCCCGCCGGAACCACCGACAGTTTTATTATGCACGGCATCAGCGACGTGCCCGAACCCGGTACGATTTGGCTGTTGGTGGCAGGTGGCGTCGGCCTGTTGGCTATCCGGCGGTTGCGCAGGAAGGCGTAGGAAGAGCCGTCGACTATCGTCCTCTTGATCAGCGGCCTGCTTGCGCTCGGACTGGGCTGCATCAGGCGACGTAAATAATAACCACGCCGGAACAAACAAAGTCAAACGAACCAACCGCCCGTTGCTCCCGGCAGCTCCGGTTGGGTCATTAGATTAGCGAAACATGAAGAAGATTTTAGACTAAAAACCCGGGGGTGAAAAAACTGAAAAACAGGCTTTTCACTCCCGGGAATTTTTTCCCGTTTCTTATTTTTCTTCGTCAGTCATTACCTGATCCAGCACTTGCATCACCAGGTTGCGCTGGTCGGAGTCGAGCCACGCGCGGACGAAAAACGTGTCGCCGCTCGTGTCTTCCCAGTAGAGTTCGCAGCCCGTCGGTCCGCATCCGCTATGGCAACAAATCAACCGGCAGCGTCCGGACTTGAGGTGTTCCAGCGGATCTACCCCGGCGATTCGTCCGATTTGTTCGATGGCGGAAGCGGGAATGTGGGCGCTGCGGATGGCGCGATACCAGGTTTGACAGCGGCTGCAAAAAGGCATTAGCATGCTGGGAATCAATATCGCCGAAGTTCCAGCCAGGACCAGCAGTCCGTCGATCGCCCAGCTAAGCCAAGCCATCCAACCGCGTGCGGTATACTCAAGCAGGATTGGCCTGCCGCGATCGGCCTGCTGGATCATGTACTCCATAAAACTCGCGGGCGGAGCAGGCAGGCGCTGGACTAGGAGTTCCGGGAGAACCTGCCTGGCTTTATCCGCTAACTGCGGTTGACCAAGCCCGGTTTCCCGCGCCGATAAATAACAAAACCAGTGCGATCCGGCCACCGCGATCAGCACCGCCAGAACGGCGCCCAAAATAATCGTGGGACGATGTCCGATTTGTCCCCCGTGCATCAAGCCTATCAGCAGGCCGCCAAGCACGACGCCGGCCAAGAAAGGGAAGATCACAAGAGGGGCAAAATAAAATTGGGCATCGACTGCCGCCCGGGCGGCAAGCGCTCCCAAGATCAATACTCCAAGCAACCAAATGGCCAGCCCGCGCCAGCTAAACGGTCCCCCGCCGCTTGGACCGGAAAGTTCCGCCGATGGTTCCCGCGATGTGCTCATATAAACATGCTAATCAAGATTGAGTGATTAGAAAAGGGCAATCATAATACCAACCACAGCTCCTCGCGCGGCAAATTCCAGGTATCGCGACCAATTCCAGCGGGTTTATATCGAAAAAACCTTGTGATCATCATGGGGGTAAATTATTCTTGTTGTTCATTTTTTTGCTCTGTTCTCCAACCTCTTCTTCCCATCCGTCACACTTCTGGCCCAACACCCGCCAGCATTAATAGTGATAGTCGCTGGCTCAGGCACGGGCGATACCTCAACCAGCCGCCTTAAGCACGCTTTTCTCTTGCGTCATTGCTGCAACGAATACACTACCACGTTGAGCCCGATGCGGGTGGCATCTTCCCGCGTGTAGCCGCGGCATTCTAGCGTGTTTTCTTTTTCCAGCGCGCAACTCAAATCAAAAGGAGAGAAGATCACCCCCCAGCGGTCGTCGAGTTTTATGCCTTCCAAGTCGGGCGGGACCTTGTGGATCGCGGCCTCCAATGGCTTGCCGGGGGCGGCCTCTTCAGAATCCCGCCGCGAGACGGTTCGCAGGTCGAACCCGCCGTAGGCCGTGCTCAACAGCCGATCGCTCACAGGGATCCGCTCCAGTTTATGGTTGGGGAAGATCGCGGCCATCTCCCCCCGGAACGACTCGCTGAAGGTCTTGCTGGCGCATATCGAATCGGCCAACAGCATCCCGCCGCGCTCGATGTACTGCTTCAACTGCCGCCGTTCGCCGTCGGTCAGGTGGAAGGCGGTCCGGCCGTGCATGAAGACCAGGTGATAGTCGAACAGGGCGGGATCGGTGATGTCGAGCAATTCAGGGCGGACGTGCGTGCGGATTTTCAGCTCGCCGCCGGCTGCATCCATCAGATTCACCAGCGCCCGGGGCGCCATGTTGCATCCGCCTGGATGGCGGAGGTTGGCCACGTCGAGTCTGCCGCGCTCGACCTGATCGTCCGGCTGCGGCGCGGTGGTGGCGAGGAAAAAGCTTTCCTTCGTCTTCAGTTCGCGGTTGGTGGCGTAGGCTAGCATGTTGATGCCCAGCGACATGGCGGCGTCGATTTGGGCCTGGACCGTCGGGCTGTATTTAACGCCGCGCCCCGGCCGCGACAACTCCCATAAACACGACAGCGATGGCTGCGGCCCTTGCGGCGGATCGGGTGGAACATAGATCACGCTCGTGCGGCAGCCGAACTCGATCCCCCAGACCGGTCGCAACTGCTGCGGATCGATCTTCTCCTCGGCATACCAGATCGGGTGCTCCGGCTCCAGCAGCCTCAGCTTGTACTCCGGCTCGGTGAACACCTCCCGCATAAGCTCTCGAAATCCTTTGTCGAAATCTGCAGCGCCGCAATCGGCCTCGGCCATGAGAAACCCGCCGCGGTCCAGGTATTCGCGGAGTTTCTGGACCAGATCTTTGCACTCCGCCGGATCCTTGGGCAACGGGCTGCGGCTGCCGCACAGGTAGAGGACCGGCGTCTGGATCAAGTCGTCGACGCCGGCCAGGCGCAGGTCGATCACCTGCCAGGTCAGATCGCGCCGCCAGCGGCTTTCGACGTAGCGGGTCAGATTGCCCGCGTCGCTGCGATGATGGTTCCAGTCGTCGCCATCGCCGTATTGCAACTTGCCCAAAAGCACCGGCCAACGCCCCTTCGAGAGGAACAGCAGGGCGAAACTGGTGCCGATCAGTTGATTGACCGGTCGTTCGGTCCAAAAACCTGACAGACTGTCTTGTTGGCTCACCAACAAATCGGCGCCCTCGCGATACCAGTCGGCCCGATCGGCTTGGCCGGGCCGAGGCGGCAAGGGGATGAATCGCCGCGAGGTGAGCCGGCCGGCGCGCTCCAGGCCGTAGAGATAGTAGAGCAACCAATAGTTGCCGTTGGCGCCGGGGTGGCGGGCCACGGAGTAGTGCTCCCCGAGCCACTGCATAGCACGCTCGATGCGGTCGGCGTTGCCGGCGCTGTGGGGCACGCAGCACTCGATGCGATTGCCAATTACACGGGCGTCGCTCGCTTGGGTACGGTCAGCGGCAATCACCAGCGAGGTGATGCCGGCGCAGGTCATGCTTCCGGTGCCGTCGCACGGCGTGTACATGCAATAGCCCCAAGACCCGTCGTCATTCTGCCATTTTTCCCAATACATTTTGGCCAGTCGCCATGTCTGATCGCTGGCCGGAACGCCAACGCGCTCGGCCTCGTTGAGGGCCAGCAGCGCAAACTGGCTGTTGGAGTTGTCGCCGTAGGTGTTGCCGCGCGAGTAGGTATAATTCCATGCCCCTTTGTTCGGCCCCTCGAAGATCTGGCTCTTCTCCAGCCACTTCACGTTGCGGTCGATCAGCTCGTGATCCTTGTCGGGCTCGGCCCGGGCAAAGACCATCGTTTGCAGGGAGACTACGTAAGTCCATTCGGGACTTATCTTGCGGAGATATCTCAGGGCCAACTGTATTTTCTCGTTGTCCGGCCCCACGCCGGCGTTCAATAACGCCAGGGTGCAGAGCGCACTGACGCCGCCCGGCTGCGGCTTGTACCCGCTGGGGTGCCCGATAATATCGATAGCATCGGGCCAGGAGCCATCGTTGCGTTGCTGCTCCAGAAGGTAGTTGACGCCGCGGTCGATCGCCTTGCAGACCTGTTCGGCGGTAACTTCCGCCCGCACAGGCCCCGCAACCGAACCTAACAGCCCAAACATGGTGACTACGGCGGCAACCAAGCGATTCATGCGCGAAGTTCCCTTGGTCTGTGGCAGAAGAAACGCGGAAATCCGGACCACATGTGCCTTGTTCGATATTTCCCATTTGACCCCTGCCCGGACACGTTCCCGGCAGTGTACTCCTACCAGCATAATTACTAACTAGGCGAGACACAAGATACAACTTTGATTCTCACGCTCAGATTGCATTGTCCAAAGGCAGAAACAGAGCTGCCATCTCCGCCTGTTGGAACGTTACCCATTTCGAGACAGACATATCATCGCGGCGGTTTCACGCCGCATGCCAATTGGGCTCTAAGCAGCACTTCGGCGGCTTTTTTGCGGGCCTTGGCTGCGCCGTCGCCGAGAATCTGTCGAATTTGATCGGGCTTGGACTCCAATTCCTTGCGGCGCCCGCGGGCATCGGCAAAATAATCCACCGCCAAATCGGCCAATCCCTTTTTTACCTGCCCGTAGCCGAAGCCGCCTTTGCGATACAGTGCTGCAAGTTCTTCACGCTGAGTCTCACTGGCGAATAAAGAATAAAGTTGGAATAGATGATCGGTATTGGGTTCTTTCGGCTGATCCATGGGCCGCGAATCGGTGACAATGCGCATGATCTTCGTTCGCAGAACCTTGGGGTCTTCGAAAACATCTATGGCGTTGCCGTAGCTTTTCGACATTTTTTCACCGTCCGTGCCCGGCACGCGGGATGTACTATCGAGCACCTTGGCCTTGGGCATGACAAAAGTTTGGCCAAAGGCATAATTAAAACTGGCGGCCAGGTCGCGGCAGACCTCGATGTGCTGCACTTGATCCTCGCCCACCGGCACGGTGTCGGAGTCATAGGCTAGAATGTCGGCCGCCTGCAACACCGGGTAGGTGAACAATCCCGCGTCGGCCGTCAATCCGCGGGCCTTCTTCTCCTTGTAGGCGTGGCATCGCTCTAAAAGCCCCATAGGCGCGCCCGTCATCAGCAGCCAGCATAATTCGCAAACCTCGGGCACGTCGGACTGCACGAACAATGTGGCGCGATCGGGATTCAGGCCCAGGGCCAAAAGGTCGATGGCGGCGTCCATCGTGTTCCGCCAAAGTTGCTCGCGGTCGCGGACTTGATTCAATGCATGTAAATTGGCCAGAAAATAAAACGCCTCTTCCGCCTGGTATTGCAAGTCTATGTATTGCCGGATGGCGCCGAAGTAATTACCCCAGTGAAATCGACTGGTAGGTTGAATGCCGGATAAAACACGCATGGTTAGAGGTTAGGGGCTAGGGGTTAGGGGATAGGGAAATGACGAAGCACTAATGTCTAATGACAATAGCATTGATTTGTCATTGGGATTTTGACATTCTTTTGTCATTCGAGCTTCATCATTTGTCATTTTTTCATTCTACCTCAAGTGTTCCCACAACTTCGGCGACGGAAGCCGCGCCAAGTTCGGCCAGTGCGGCCGGCAGGGCATCGAGGATTTGGATTGTAACAGTTGGATTGTAAAAATTGGCGGTGCCGATCTCAACGGCGGTTGCGCCGGCGACCAGGAATTCCATCACATCGTCGATAGTGGCAATCCCGCCGATGCCCATCACTGGAATACGGACCGCCCGGGCCACCTGATACACCATGCGCAAGGCGATCGGTTTGATGGCCGGACCGCTTAATCCGCCCATTACCTTGCCCAGTATCGGCCGGCGCTTGCGCCAATCGACCGCCATTGCCAGGCAAGTGTTAATCAGCGAAACAGCATCGGCGCCGCCGGCTTCCGCCGCCCGGGCGATGTCTGCGATATTGGTCACGTTGGGCGTGAGCTTAGCAAGGATCGGATATGAACAGGCCGCCCTCACGCTCGAGACCACCTTTTCACAAGCGGCCGTGTCGATGCCGAAATCCACTCCGCCGCTGACGTTTGGGCAGGAGATATTCAGTTCCAAGGCCGCGATGCCTGAAACGCCATCCAACCTGGCGGCCATTTGCACGAATTCCTCTTGGTTCTTTGCGGCGATGCTGACGATGATTGCCGTACCCAATTTAGCGAGATAAGGCAATTGGTTTTGGATAAACGCTTCGATGCCGTCGTTGTCCAGGCCGATGGAGTTGAGCATCCCGGCGGCCGTTTCACAGGTTCGCGGGGGAGGGTTGC
>JBEKSO010000019.1:0-20254 GCA_049516935.1 Thermoguttaceae bacterium | reverse complement strand
TCCCGTGGGCTTATATATGATTTGTCGCATAACGCATAAGTTTAGGCCAAGTTATGAGAACAAGTATAAAGGGTAAATTCGACATTTTCATGGAGCTGTGGTCCGGTGACCCTGCCGTCAAGGGAATCCCATTGCACAGTCAATGCGTAACAGGGGACATGGCCGATTTGGCCGAGGAGTGTTTTACACGTGGAATTTTTTCGGAGCGTCTTCCCCCCGAGTATTCATCTTTACACACGGAAGTCAAACCGATCTGGTCATCACAACCGCTTGTTCAGGAATTAGAAGTAACCGTGACTGCGGAAACATCCCACGGGCCGCTCAGTTGCACCCAGCGATTCGGGGCAGGTCGCTGGGTGCGTACAGCCGAAGCAGTGCGGCTAGCCTTGATCCAACAAGGTGCATTGGGTGAAGACACGCCGATATATCGCGGACTTGTCGGTCTGCCGCGCGGGCAAGCTTCGTTTGTGGAAACGCCGCCCTTGGAGCTGCCGCCTATCATTGCACAATCTCTTGAGGATTGCGGCATTCGCACTCTAGGCGCCGGGACCCTGGATCCCCAGCGACCAGTGTTAATCAACAAGCGAATGATAGCCGACATCGTGGATCGCACCGAGCAGTCCGGCACAAATGAAGCCGGAGGAGCGGTCCTGGGCAAGATCATTCGACTCGATCAGCCGCTGCCCGGCACGACTACACGAATCGTAACAATTCTTGCGGTGGGACTGTCCGACGACCGTCACGTGGGTGGTCCGGCAACCTTCCATTTCAGCCCCGAGGCCTTGGCCCACGCCGCCCAGATCGCCCAAGTCCGCGGGCAAGGCGAGGCGGTGCTTACGGCGTGGCATTCGCACGGCTGGTCGGAAAAATGCATTAATTGTCATAAAGACGCCTGCCCACTGCCGAGCGTCCAGCAGGTTTCGCCCGAGGATTATCAAGTGCTGGAAAGCTTGTTTCCCTCAAAGGCCACGCTGATGCCCATTGCCGGCCGGCAAGCCGGCGTTCCGCTTGGGCGGCCAACGGTTATGGTCCATCATTGGTGCGGAGGACTCATGCAACCGCTCAATTGGCAAGAATATGAGGAGTAAATGAGAGCGGCGAGTGGCCGCATTTATTTTTGAAAAATAACGCAGGAGAATTGACATGCCTGATAACCAACAAAACAAGCCCCGTATTCCTATTCCGACGAATAATCCAGCCGCGCCGTCCGACCGGCCTCAGCCGAGCCGCGAGGAGATCGAGCGTTGCATGTACGAGATTATGCGCGATCCCGCGGCGACCGCCCAAGAGATGATCCAACTCCGCAAGCATCAAGAACAGATGCAAGACAATTGTTCCAAGGCGGCCAAGGCCGTCGGCGAGAGGGACAAAATGCTCCACGAACTGGTCCGCCCCAATGCAGTCTTATACCAACTTGAACGGATTTACTTCGACGATGAAGGTAATCCATGCGCGTTGGTGAACATCAATGGTCAGCAACGGGAATTGCCCGTTGCCGAGCACGTCGATCCGGAAGTTCTCAAACGACTCAAACCTTGGGAGTACGTAAAGGTTCATCCCACGGAACTGATCGTTGTGGGAGTGGAAAACGACCAATCGCTTTATGCCAGGGCACAGGGCGAAATTGTGACTTTTAAAAGATATATAAACAAGAATATGGGGCTGATAGTGGTATCTCGATTAGGGCACGAAGAACAAGTCGTCACCCTGCCAGATGCACTGCGCAATGAGAATCTTGACGTCAGCAGCCGCTTGGTGCTCCATCGCGACAATCCCCGCCTGGTCATCGATGTCGTGCCCAACGAGCAGACCGAAAGCAAGTACGAGATTCCCATCGACCGGTTTACGACGCAACTCGAAGACCTTGCCGGATTGGACGACATCATCAGTCCCATTATGGAAGCGTGGATCTTGCGATTGGTCCGCAAGGACATTTATTCGGCTTTCGCCTTGGAACCATTGAATGGAATGTTGCTGTCCAGTTACAAGGCCGGAATGGGCAAAACCGCACTGGTTCGGGCTATGACTCGCTGGCTCTGGGAGCTTGGCCGGCGGAAAGGATTCGACGTCGTATTCTACAATATCGAGCCAAACGGGCTGAAATCCATGTGGTGGGGAGAAGACTCGCGAATCGTGCGCGATGAACTTGGCGGCACGCTCCGCGCCCGATTGAACCAGCCTCGCGAGCAACCGCTCATTATTTTTGTGCTTTTCGACGAAGTGGAATCTTTAGGAAGGCGGACCGGAGGCAACGATATGCGCAGCTACTCCGGCGCGAATAACGATGCGGTGCAGTCGCTTTTGGCGCTCATGGACGGCATCGTGCCGCTTAAATCGTCCCAGGGGCCGTCTGCCGACGTGGTTTGGTGCGGCCTGACAAACCGGCCCGACATGGTCGATCCCGCGCTGAAACGTCCGGAGCGGATGGGCGGTCTGACTCTGGAAATGCCCGATTACGACGCCCAGAGCGCCGCCGATATTATGCAAATCTACGCCTGCGGCCGCACTATTCCCTGGTACATCGATGAAGAAATTCGCCAAGGCGTTTCCGAGCACGAAGTTCACTCACGGATCATCACTCCCGCGGTGGCGCAGGTTTTTCCGCAACCGATGCTCCGTTATGCCACCGAAGGGCGGCAGATGGTGGATGTGACGGCGGGCCAGATCCTTACCGGCGCCCACTATATGAACGCCATGAACCAGGCCAAGCGCCAGGCAGCCACCAGGGCCTTGAGGCGGGTGGGAACGGCCGCCGTGGGGTTCGAGGATGTTGCTGACTGCCTGCTCAAGGAGGCTCATGCGGTGGCCCGACAACTCGACGCCGACCGGCAGATGCTCCAGCAGCATCTGAATCTGCGCATCCCCGTATTACGCACCCAATTGGTGCCGCTTGACGAACTCCAGCAACATCATTTTATCCGACAAGCCGTAAGTTAACACAGGAACATATTTTATGATAATCAAAAAGTACATCGGCAGAGACGCTGAACTCATGACCGCTGGAGCAGATGCCGATGGCCGACCCATGCAGCAGTGGGATGCGGCGCAAAAACTGCTCGGCTCGGCAAGTGCGGCCTTCGAACCTTATGGTTATCGGGCGTGGACACATCATAAATGGCCGAACAGTTCAAATTACTATGCCGACAACTATTACGGCGGATACAACAGCGGATATTACAGCAGTTACAATTCCAGCTACTCGACCGATTGCCTGCGGCATTGGATGCCCAACGGCCAATGTTATTATTCCGATATGTCGCATTGGGAAGGCTGTACAGCCGAAGTGCTTTCGCCGTTCGATTTTTCTTTGCAGTGTCTGAGCAGCTTGCAGGTGGCCGAAGCGGCGCGCCGCCGCGCGGAAGAAATCGGCAAAGGCGCTCGGTTCACTCTCTCGGCGCAAAACGTGGACGTCCAGGATCCAAGCATATCTTGGGGCACGCATTTAAATATATCGGTTAACGGGGAGTTGTTTCAGGACCTTATCCTCGATCATCGCCATCCCGCCCGCCTGGGTTTTGTCGCCAGCGCCATCGCAGCCGCGATTGCCTGGTTCGGCACGGGCTACATCCTGCCGCTAAAGGATGGATCGAGAATATTTTCGCTTTGCGGGCGGGCCCATCACTTAGACAGGGTTATTTGCCATTCAACAACCACGGCATTCCAGCGGGGACTATTGAACTCACGCCGCGAACCGCACGCAAACGAAACCGATCGCCTGCACTTGATCGGCTTTGATTTCAATCCGGTCTCGGCAGCCCTGTCGGCAAGTTTCCTCCAATGCGTGTTGGCTGCCGCCGAGGAGGGATTTTGCGGCCTGCAATTGTACGATCCGGTGCATGCGGTTCGCCTCTGGAGTTGGGGTCTAGACCTGACCACCAAGACTTTCAATTCCGAGGCCTTGCTTATCGACGGTCGCAAGCTCACCCTTCCAGTCTACATGCGCGAATTGGCCACGATATTGCTGCAAATGGTCGAGGGCGGGCTGATCGGCGAGGACGTAGCGCCTCATGCACGGCGACTTTTGCCCATCATCATCGAAACCACTCGTTATGCCGAGGAAGGTTCGCTCGAATTATTGGCCAAACATTCCGACTGGGCCGCCCTACTGATGGTGCTGCTGGGGATGTGCGAACAACCTGGTGCGCGCTTGGGCGATCCTGAAACGGTGTTAACTGCACATGACTACTCGAATACAGATCCGGGACGCGGTTTGTTTTGGCAGCTTTGGCAGCAGGGGCTTGTCGATCCATTGGTCGACAAGGCCGACATCGAGCGATGTCTCCGTGATGGTCCAGACGATACGCGCGCCTGGACCAGGGGTCGTATCGTGCAAAAACTTTACCAGTGGATCACTGCTATCGATTGGGATCACGTGGAGTTGCTCCGCACCACGTCGCGGTGGAACTCCCGATTGCGAATCGAAATGCCGCGTCTTGACAGCCTCTTGCGCGGCGAGTTTGAGCCCACATTGGCGGCAGCCGAGAGCGTTGAGGAGCTTGAATTGTTGATGAAACAAGTAGCGGTGCCGACATCCGCCTCGGATCCCGTTTTAAATATCAACACACAGTTGGAAACCGATCCCGCGACATATGTGGGAACCACAAATTGCGAATCGGTCGAATCTAAAGAATGTGATATTAATAATAAGGAGTAATACAATGCCCCAAACTACAACTACGATTATCCCACGACAGCAACAACCGGCAACTGCCTCTGCCGAACCTGTCCAAGCAAGCCGTGCTGCTGAGCTCTGTTCCAAAGCAGCAGCCTGGCAAAATGTTGTCGACAAGGCCCGCGAATCTTGCCAGCGCGGAGTCGAGGCCGTGAAAGAATTGCAACGCCGCCGAAACAAATCCGGCCAGTGATGCCATGACAAAACTACTCGATAAATGCCTGATGAGCATCGAGAATGAGTGCCTGACAGTGGTGGATGGGGTCTGTCAGGACAGTCCTGACCCGGAGATTTTTCGTGCGCTGCTGGACTGTATAACGCGAATTGTCCCCAGCCTACGGAGCATAACAGGCGTGGCCAACGGTTATGGAATCATCTATCCTGATATCGGGCACCTGGAACTTGCGGCCTGCGAGTGCGACTCACCTTATCTTTTGCCGACAGTCGTAGAGCAGCAGCAGTTGGTTGTGCGGGAAGCGTTAAACAGACTTAAACAGGAACAAAACATACGACTGATTCTGGCCAACAACAATTACACGGGCCTGTTCCAGCCCAGGCGCTGTTCTACCTGGGGGGCGCATTCAAATTACCTGGTCGAGGAGCAACCACGTAACTTCGGCGAGCGTATTCTGCCCTTTTTGGCCACGAGAATCTTCGCGGGCGCGGGCGTGGTGCAATATCCCAACGGTTTTTTTCTCGCCAGTTCACGCGCTCCCTGGATGGAGTGCGACGTGGGCGGCGGGACCATAGAATCGCGGGCAATCCACTCCACCGCGCGCGATGAAAATCACATGAACGGCTCGGCACAGCTTTGGCGCTACCATCTCATCTGCGGCGACGGGCACCGCTCGCACTTCAATCTGGCTCTGCAATGCGGCGCTACGGCGGCAGCGCTTAAGGCCATTTTCTTCAATCCGCGGCTGCACGAGCGCCTACCGGCCTTCTGCCGAAATAGATCATCATTATCGTGGATTGACGTTATGCAGGAATTCAATCTGCTGGCCAAACCTGGTGAACCTCTAAAAGTGGACCATCGCGCGATTGCGGTGCAGCGGGTATACCTGGAAGGCGCACGGGCTTATGCCGCTTCACAAAATAATATCCCTGCATGGCTTCCTCGCCTGCTGGCCGATTGGGAAGCCACTTTGCGAGCCATGGAAAAACAGGATGACGATTGGCTGGCCGCCCGGTTGGATGCCTGGGCCAAGCATGCGCTGTTTACCCAAGTGCTGACCGGCGATGGATACGGCTGGAAGGATCTTCTCCGCGTCCCACATCTGTTTGAGGAGCTTGCCTTGCTGGATCAGAACTATCATGAGTTTACCAATTCCCAGTCGGTTTTCCATTTATTAGAACAGCAGAAATTGCTGAAACACCGATTGGCCGATTTAGTTCCGCCGGGCGGCGAATCCGAGCCTTATGTGCCTGAGACTGCCACCAGGGCGCGGGCTCGAGCGCAATTCATTCGCGATCACGCTGGCAAAAAAAACTATGTGGTGGATTGGGGATGGGTCACCGATACGGAAAATCGCCACTATAGCCGACTTTCCGATCCGTTTTCCCAAAGTTACGGCCCTTGGGAATCGCCGCCCCCCGAATTGCCGGCCCTTGATGCAATATTAGGCCTGCCAATCTCGGTTTTGCGTCAATCGGCGTCACTGGAACAACTCGATCGCGACTACCAACGCGGATCATATAATATCGCCCATGAACATCTTACTTTCTTGGAACGGGTATTTCGGCGGACCCTGCATACAGAGAACTCTCAACTGTTGCGATACCGGGCATGGATTCAAAGCCGCCGAGGTCAAAACGACGGTATTGCATATCTTGACGTTCTTTATCATGATCTGCCCGTTAATTTAATAATTGTGTCGGATTATGTGTTTGCCTATCGATTCCGAAGCGTAGACCTGCCGCCCGAAGTTCAGCCGTGGCTGCGGCGCGGCCGGGAGTTGCTTGAACAGGCAGAAGCAGATGCAGAAGAATCGTGGGAAAGACTGACTTTTCGCGAACACCTTGCTTACTCATTAATTCACGAGGAAAAAGCCGAGGAAGCAATTAGCGTCCTGGAACCAATCTGGCGCATGCGGAACCAGGTATCAACCGAGCCCAGGATTCAAGGCCGGGCCTTGGCCACGCTAGGTAATGCATTTCGCATCACCGGCCGGCGGAGGAAAGCCTGCATTTGCCTTAGTCGTGCTGAACACATATTGAATGAGCACGGTTTTTCCGGCGACCTGGCCGATTTCGCCTGGATAGGCATGGCAAAATCGGAACGCTCACGTTCGAAAGCACTCCAGTGGCTCGAGCAAGCAAAGCAGATACAGCAAGAACTGGGCAGCCCTGTTGGATTGACTCGATCCTTACTGATTGAAGCGCGGCGCTGCTGCGACGCCGGCCTGGCGCTTGATCGCAAAAATGAAATCGTCCGGCTTAGCAGCAACCTGCCTGGTCTTCAAAACTGCCTTCTGCTGGAACGAATTCTGGCAAATTGGGACCGATGGATTTCCGAACCGGACGCAGGAAGCGAAACCGACACTTTCTGGGGACTGTAAATCGCAAAGGAAATGTTTATGATCGTGCTTTCCAGAAGAAAAAACGAATCGATCGTGATCAATGACGACATCCATGTAGTCGTGGTTGAAATCCGCGGTGACAAAGTCCGTCTTGGCATTCAGATGGGGCCGGAACATATGGTCCATCGAGGCGAAGTCTATAATGCAATCCACCGGCAGACTCCACCCCCGCTGCTGAATGGTTTACCCCGCCGAATTAGCGGTTAGTATTGCAACTGCCTAATACGGCTTGGGATTGGTTACACAAAGAAAACAACAACTCATAAAACTTACCCATCTCTCATTTTTTGACAGCCCTTTTTCTCCCTAAGCTCATAAAAGTGATTTCCAAGGGCTGGTTGGCAATATTGGGTGAAATTTGACGCTCTTCCTTTACAACATCACTACAAATATTAAAGGGGAAATCATGGCGTGGCATGTCGCCCCCTATTGATACTAAGATTAATTTTGCTAAAATAATCTCAAAACTATAACAACAAGTCTTTTGTCAAAAAAAGACAAAAGGAGCGGCTTATGACAAACGACGAACAAAAAGACGCGGCAACAATCTTGGATTGCGTATCCATCGATATTCTGCAATTCTTACAAGATTCATTCGCGGCAGTCACAAACGTCTCAGTTACCATTATGGACATGGATGGGAATTTCATAACTCGACCATCTAATTCGATTGCACTTTGTCATGATGGCATTAGGTCAAGGCAGGAAGGGGCTTCGCGTTGTCGTGCGAGTGATAGGCGCGGGAAAGAGGAAGCACTGCGAACGCAAGGCCCGGTGATCTATCAGTGCGACAACAAACTTACCGACTTCGCGGCGCCTATTATGCTTAATGGCAAATGCCTTGCTATTGTATATGGAGGACAGATTATTTTGGCGGAAGAGCAAAGGTCTGAGGTGACCGAAGCAATCGAGTCTTTGGATTTGAGCGATGAGCTGTGGGAGCGATCTGTCCAAAACCTGCGACACCTTTCCAGGCACGAAGTTGAAATTGCATCTAAGACGATGTCAACTCTGTTCAATGTCGCGGTTGAGATGGGCTATAATGGGCAACTGCGACTAACGCACGAAAGCCTTCTGAATCTGCTGAATAATGTGTGTCGGCAACTGATCCAAGCCGATGAGTCATGCGTTTTGAAGCTCAATGAGCCCACACACGAATTAGAAGTGATAGCCGGATGTGATAGGTATGCAAAAGGAGGAAGATGCTGGAAGAGCGCATTAAGTGGCATTTTCCAAAAAGTGATCGACAGCGGCCAACCAGTATTTATGGAGGATATTGAGGAGGGAAAAGAAAAATTAGGTTGGGTGGGCGGCGATAATGTCAAGAGCGAAATAGCCCTTCCCTTAAGTATGGGCGGAAAAGCCCGCGGTATGCTCAATCTTAATTTTTTCCATGCCCGTAAATTCGATGACGATATACGTTCATTCGTCGATCTGCTGGGAAAACAGATGGGTTTGCTCATTGAGGGGACGGGCATCATCTACGCCTTTGTCGAGAAAGCCCGCTACTTGAACGTCCTCTACAAAATTACCACGTTACTGTCATCTGACCAGCTTACGCCACATATGCTGGACAGCGCTGCTGAGGACACATGTGAAATAATACCGGATTCTGAGTGCGAAATCTGGCTTTTAGATAGGCAATTCGACAGGCTGGAACTTATGGCCAGCGCGCCTCGGACTCAGATTCAAGAAGGGGCGCCCAGGGAGGCTGGGCTCGGCGACACTCTGATAAAAGAGTTTCTTGAATCTGGCAAGCCGTACTTATTGCCAAATGTCCCGGCCATCAAAGAAATCAAAGATTATGATCTATTGAAAAGAGGTTCCCCTGAATCGTTGGCATGGATACCGCTGAGGAGTGAAAACAATATCCAGGGATTTTTGCTGATTTCGTGCAAACATAGGCATTACTTTATTACAGAAGAAGTCCAATTTCTGAGCATGCTAGGGGAATATATTTTGAGTGCAGTTGAGAAGCAACATCTATATCGTACCAAGGAGGCTTTGCTCCAGTTGGCCGGATTTAGAGGCAGAGCAGCAAATCCCGAACAATTTCTCCAAGATATCGTTCATATCTTTTTACTCGATGTTCTTGAATGTTCCGCAGTATCCATCTTCTTTCTTAACGAGGCTAAGGATAGGTTGACCCTACGGATGACGACGGGGATACAAGGCCTGACGAAAACTGAAGATGCCTGGTACAAGAAGGGAGAGGGGATGACGGGCTGGGTTTGGGAGCATGAACAATCGCTAAGGATTCCCGATGACATAGAAGCAAATCCCAGTGTTTTGGACAGGGTTTCTCCACGGCTACAGCCTGCATACAAGTTATTAGAGGTCCTCGCTGATGGTATTCGCAGGCAATTGCTAGCTGTACCTATCCGAGCGGGGAGTGATGGTGAACTAATTGGAGTACTTAGAATATGCGGACAAAAAAATAACCGACGTTTCTCCGTAGCGGATGAAGACTTAGTAAATAGCATCGCCGGACAACTGGGACTCGAGATCCACAAACTTCTCATAATTGAGCGGCAACAAAGCAGAGTGGATACTCTTAGTCAGGTCATCGAGACGATTCAATTGGGTACTGATGAGAAAGGAATTTCTCGTGAAAACAACGAAAAAGAAATCCTGTATCTCGCTTTGAGTGGTACAACGTGTGGTCGGGGACTGGGATTCAACAGAGCATGCGCGTGGCTTTTTGATGAAAAGCATGAATATCTGGAGCCCTGGATTGCTATAGGCGCAGCGGACCGAGAAGAAGCGCAGAAGATTTGGCTGGGGTGCTGCAATATCACGATTAAGGACATCATTCAAGACTTCAAGACTCATGGGGTAAAAGAGGGCGGAGCGCTCCAAGAGCGGTTTATGAAATTGCGGCTCGCCGTTACAAACGAGTCTGACGATGTGCTTTCGACATGCTGCCACAATTCCAAGATGCGATTATTTAGCGATCCCGATCAGTTAGATTCCTTAGATATGCAATCCGGCAACGCCGCCATGTTTGATCTGTTTGGTAGGCACCCGTTCGTTGTTGCCCCGCTTCAAGCTGGCCAAGAGTGCGTCGGAATCATCTATGCCGACAATGCCTTTGACGGTAGGCCTATCCAAGACGAAGATGTGGATTTTCTTGAAGCTTTTGGCAGACACGCTGGACTGGCCATTTGGAAATTGGCGGCCACTAGAAGGCAACAACTCGAGGCCGACGAAGCTTATAGCCGCGCCGCTTTAAATGGAAAAATAACTAGTGAAATGGTGCGTGATCCGATTTCTGCAGATGTGACATTGAGAAAGATTCTGGAACACATGAAGGAGGCTCTTGGATTTCAAAAATTCATGGTCTTTTATCATGATCAAGAAAGGCGCGTGGTTTTAATTCGGGGATCTCTCGGTTTTGATGAGGAAATTACAAAGCTCATTAGCTTTGAGAAAAAAGCCATAGAGAAGTCTATTGTGGCCCGTGTAGTGCAGACGGGAGAATACTATTTTACATCAAAGTCAGAAACGGACGACAAAATTAATGAGGATTGGCGAAGGGATCTTAAATTTCAAGGGCCATTTCTTGCTGTGCCTCTCAAAGTCAGAGAAGTCATCTGTGGTGTACTTGTTATTAATGACTCGAATGTCAAAGAGAGCGACGAAAAACGATTAAAATCATTTGCCAATACCCTGGCCATGGCCGTGACGTTAGCCGATCAAGCCAAAGAACTTACTACCCAGAAAAAAACTATCTTTTTAATGCAAAAAGTATATTCCTCCTTTAGTAATGCATATGAAAATGAGCAAGAGTTCTTAAAAGAGATCGCGGAATCCATAGCGGAAATGTTCGATGCGCAGTTATGCGCCTTTTATCGTCCGACCAAAAAGATCGAGGGCGAGTTCAGACGGGTAAGTTCTTTTGGCTATCCTGAATCAATACACGAAGACGTGCGGATTGCACAAACAGGGGAACGTGCAGGACTGACAAACCATACTCTCGCGGGTAAAACAATCAGCGTACCCGACGTTAGGAAAGATATAAGATGGTTAGGAAAACAAGCCGAACAATTAAAGGATATCCTTGGGCCAATCAGGGCATTTCTCGGCGTGCCGATAAAGGCACCATCTTCGGAAAAAGTCATCGGTGCCATCACTCTGACTCGTAAGCGCAATTTGGAGTTCGACGGCTTGATGTTCCATCCGGAAGAAGTTCAACTGGTTGAAGCAATGGCTACGGCGGTAACCCTGCTTTTGGACGTACTGGACTCGCACCGCCAGTTGAAACGACGGCACGCCGAACTTGACGCGATCTTCAAGGCCGTTGCCAACAAGTTACCAGAAGAAGTCAGCGTAGTGGATTCAAACTTCACAATAACCTATGCGAATCCTGCCAAGAAGGAAAAGTTTAGCGAGGAGTGCAAGAAGTATGGCGGTACACTGGAAGGCCTGAAATGCTATGAAGTGTACGAAAAGCGGCGGAGTGTGTGCCCCAGTTGTCCTATCAAGTTGGCGATGGAAAAAGCGCGTTTGAGACAGTCGGTGAATGTACAAGATAACAGCCATTTCGGTCGCCCGGAAGGAAAGCTCGCCTATCCCGCTTTATGTCTTGCCTCGGCATATATCGACGATGAAACAGGGGATGTTATCGGCGTTGAGGTGGTCAGCGATTTGGGAAAACTCGACGAGGAAATTTATGATACCATCCAACATGGCGCACATGTAATTGGGCGAAGCCTTCCATCCATACGTACTCGGCTCGACACGATAGATTTAAACATCAATCAAGGTCAGATACCGAATGATCTTGTCCTTAGGGGGCACTTAAACAGGTTAAGAGAACTGGTCAACAATGCGGACACAATTTATAGGGCTCAGTTCAAGGCATTCGGTGAAATGAAACTTGATCTGCATCCACGCGATATAGGTCAACTTATTAAAACAGTTCTTGAGGAATCCAACATCGAAACCATTGTCGACATACAACCAAATGAACGGCAATGGAACGTGAAATGTGATGATATCTGGATGAAGGAAGCCTTTAGAGAGCTGCTTGCGAACGCAACAAGAGCCGTGCAAAGTACAGGAAGGACGCCTAAAATCGCCGTCCGTCTGGAATCCTGGGTAAGCGCAGGCGAGGAAATTGGGTTGAAGATCATCTTTGCCGATAATGGGCCTGGAATCCACAGAGATCACCATGCCAGAGTATTCGATCGTTTCTTTGCATCCAAAAGAGACGGATACCATCAAGGCATAGGGCTTAGTCTTGTACAACGAATCATCAGACAGCACGAAGGATCCATCCAGGTCAATGCCGACCAGGCGGGAATCGATGTTCCTTTTTTAGACAGGGGCCTTGGCGGAAACATCGGAGCTATTTTCGAGATCTTTTTTCCCCGAGAAATGCTGGAGTAAGTGCCGTGAGAACATTTATCGTTGAAGACAATGAACAGGAATTGATAGAAACCGCGACTTATCTGCGCACGCGGTTCCCCAAAATTGGTCTTCTTACCGCACAGACTTCCCAAAGCGCGCGCGCCGCGTTGAAAATCACTAAATTGGAAAACCAGCCTATAAATGTCGCAATACTAGATCTTTTTTTGGGTGAACAATTTGATTTTGGATTGGCCATTGACGTGTGGAACGAGTTTCCCGGCAGCCTGCTGGTGCATTACACCTATCACGATAGAGACACGCAAGTTCGCGAATATATTCGAGAACGTGATAAAAAACAGCGTTTCATCGGGCGAAGCGAAATCATTAACAAACGGGAAGACGAGGGGATGCCTTTGCTCTGGGAAACTATCCGACAATGGTGGGAAAAAGAACTGCTCCAAATGGCCATAGCCCTTCATTCTTCGGAAATTTCAGCATCCATTATATCTGACTCAAGACCGGCGCCGCCTTTCACCCCGGAAATCGGATTAAGATGTGATACTATCGGAATCAACTCCCTATTATGTGAGATTTCGGATTTTTGGGAGCATATCAATCCTGAAACACAATCTAAAATCAATAAATTGGTTTTTGGCTAAGATTACGCAAATCAAGGACATCCAAACATAAAGACCCAGAGCAATACCCATGAAAACCGATCAGATCAACTATTCGCACAGCAAAGATACTCCACATTTTCATTTTGAATACTCTTTTAGATCCCATTGTGCTTTTCAGTATGGGAGAGTGCAAGGTGATCCGCTTGCATTACATGGTGTATATAATCAAGATTATATCCTCCGCTTTATAACGGCATTAGAGGACTCCTGGAAATATTTTGAGGATAGGGAATGGGAAATGCCCCCATGCCCGATACGAGTGGTTTTTTGCGATCTCGTGGATTGTTACGGGAAAACAAGACCCGATGATAATAGCTTCCCGTTAAGAAAGAATGTTAGGATCGAGTTCGCGTCGCGACACGAAGATCCCCAGGGCCCCTGTAATGAAGCTCTCATCAAACCGCTGGCAGCCCACGAGCTGTGCCATGTAATTCAAGCTAATTTGCACCCGGATTGCTTAACCGACAAAGATCCTTGGGCTTGGTTCAGTGAAGCAACTGCTACTTATATGCAGACGGCATTTTGCAATACAAGCACCGAACATTTCCGTTCCATGTTCCGATGGTTCGATGAGCCAAACAGGCAGTTATATTTGTTAAATGGTTCACGGGAATATGGCGGAGTCGTATTCTGCAAGTTTCTTACGGACCGGTTTGGGCCGGACTTTCTCAGGGATGTTTGGAAAATGGCTCCGGCTGTAAAGTCCCCCTTCAAAGCTATTGAAAAATGCGCCCAAAGGCACGAATCCATCCAGTTTGCCTCGCCATCAAGTCCTGATCTGTTCCTCAGTGAATTTCTTGTGTCACTTTTTTTCCTTGACAATGGACATGTCTTAGGGAGCGACTACCGGCAGCGATTCCAACACGTATTTGCTGAATTGCATCGCAAGGAGAATCGAATTGAGGGGAAACTGCTCAGCCCGCTATCGGCGCGCTACCATCTTATAAAGGTGCCTGATAAGAATTCAAAAGAAGTTGAACTAAAACTCGAAGTCCGAGCCTCTTTCAGCATACCACAAGGACAATCTCCTGGAAAAGCGGCCGTGTGCATGATTGATAAAAATCTGAAACAAATAAACGACAAACATTTCGAGTTATACTTGAATCCGGAAGAGAGAACAGATTGGTACAAACATGAGGAGTCATTTGGCTGGCCTGCGTCGACCGATGTGGATTATATCCTCGTGATTGTGGCAAACACGGAATGGAAGAGTCAACCCGAAGATCAGGTTATTTTAATCGGTCCACGGGCCATCGAAGAATACGCGATCAATGTCAAGTTTCCTTAAACGGCAAGACCGCATGGTTCTGTGCATTAGATTGTTGCGAGGAAAATTCAATCAACTGAAGATCTACTGTTTCGCCGCAAAAAGATTTGCCAGGGCCGAGGCCAGGGCTCCGGAAGCGGACGGGCCGGCAATATAATTCGGCAAGGGGTGCCGGTGCGACTGGAAAGACCAACGTATGTCATAGTTGCCGGGCTTAAATTTGTATGTTTGTGTCACTGATTGCCAGGCCGAATTCATACTTTCTACGAAATCCATGTCCAGCATGACTAAGGAGAACAGTGGATTGGGATAGAGTGTCCGTTCATGGTTTGCATCGTCATACGGGATAGTCTCCAAGACCAAATCAAATATTTCTCCGTCGCCCGTCCGCGTGTTCCACAAAAGTGTTTTTGTAGTGCGCCGATCTGTCGCTTGACGCAAGGGACGATTGAGCAAGTCAGCGGCCAGGTCTTCGAGCCATAGACGAGGCAGGCCGGTTTTATCTTTGATTCCATCAAAGGTAGCCGAAGGAATAGCCTCTCTGGCTGGCCAGAAACTCGGATCGGAAGCTTCACAAGTGCAAAGCAAATAAGCCTTGATCACCGCGATACAACTTTCCGAGTTGTAAACTTCCATTTTCCGCAGAAATGCCCGAATTTCCTCGAGGGGCGCTGATGGATCGCTCAGCCAGGGTTTCATCGGATCGGTATTATGACGACGGAGATAAGTAACGCCGTATTTCCTATAGAGATCGATCGTCCGGCGGCACATTTCTACAAAGCGGTGCAGTTGCGGACTGCCCATTTCATAGAGCAGTCGCAAACGGCGAAGCCTGTGAGCGTAGTGATCTTCGGACTCGCCTGTAATACGATTCGAATGCCAAGGACGGCCTTCGCAGATCGGATCAAGCCAGTAGCCGGTTTCCGCATTTGTGGTTTTTCGCCGCCAGTGACGAGCCAGTTCCTCAAGGTCGTTAAATAAAAAAGAATTTTGCCACAACATTGTACTGGCATCCCGTAAAAGAACCGATTCAATCGCGATTGTTCCTCAGGACCTGGCGGACGGTTTCAACTCGTAGACAATCCGTTCTAGTTCCTTGAAGTCGATCTTGCCTTGCCAAGCGCCTTCCCACATGTTTGACTTTCCGGGGACAGCAGTTAAAACCGTCTCGCCGCTGATTTGCTCATCGCCGCTTTCGCTCGACAAGACAAAATGAACCTCTTGTCCGGCCAACTCGCCTTCATTCGTCTCGAATGCGATTTGTAGTAAATCATTGATGAATTGAATAGTGATTCTAAGCTTTTCCTCCATCTCGGAGATCACCAATGGCGCTGGTTTCAGTTCCGCAGCCTTTTCTGGGTGCTCCGCTCCGCGGGCGGCTAAACCGTTTATACCGGCGCCAGGTCTGGGTAAAGCCCGGGCATAAACTACTTGCGGCACACTTATATAAGTCACAGGTGGAATAATGGGTCTCCAGATCTCCGCATGTAGCCGATAAGTGCCAATATGCTCTGCCCTCACACCGGGAAGCCACGCTTGTCCGCGCCGATTGAGTGCCGTTACTTGGCTTGAATTGGTAAACTCTTCATGCTCAGACAATAGACATACAACAAGCGGTCGCCAATCGACGTTGCGATGCCCTCGGGCAAGGCAAGTGACTAAGGGCTGCATGTCACCGTTGTCGTTACAGTGAGGTTCGACCATCACTATTACGTTTTCGCCTTCGGCAAAATCCCCGCGGATCGGCGAAAACACCATCTGATCAAGCCACGATTTCGCCTCGTTGAAAATCTCCTCATCCTGGATTGGTGAAGTAAATAGGTTATTCATGTTAGATCCCCCATAAATGATCCCTCTTCCGACGAGTTGCCATCCTCGTCTTTGTTTTCGTTGCTGTGATTGGGAGGCAGGAGAAAATCGTCCAGCTCCACAGCCCTCAGGTGGCTTCTGACCCACACACGTGTCGGTTTGGGCGGCCGTTCCGGCGAGCTGTCACAGATCGGACACTTCGCTTGTTCCCCCATAGGATCTGTAGGGAAGGGATAAAGGTTGTCCCAATCTTCCCCAAGCTTTTCCGTAATTTGTTGATTTGGCTTAAATCCACGGATACAACAGTAATGCTCTTCTTTATTCGAACACCTTATCATTTCCACTAATTTGTAAGCGGGGGGGTTTGCTTCAACTATCAGGCCACGATGTGAAACGGTGCGGATCTGCCGAAGATCATCCATTTTTTTACAGCATTCTAAACAGTTGTTCCCGTGGAACACATGGTCTTTTGGGCATATTGTGCGAGCAATCTCGGCCTCCCGGACACGAGGTTCCCCCCGCCAAGTCAGCATGGGAATGTACATGCCTTCTACGACCACGCCCTCTTTAAGCACCCTCCCAGGCCCCTTAACTGCGGAAAAAATGAAATTTAAAAGCAGCATATCCTGATTCCAATTCGCAATACGGTGCTGATGTTGGCATTTGTTGTTGACACATGTGCACTCCCAAATTATAAGTTCCGCCGGTCCGGCGATTTCCAGCCATTGCCCGGGCTTAAGGGTATAGTGGCAGGATCTATTATGCGGGCCAGGGTAAATGATCCACGTATCATCATCCCGGCACAATGACGAGATTCTCGGATCAGTAATCTGGATCGGCCGCACAGTATTTGAATCTTCGTGAAGTTGCATCGTACCGGGAAATGTGAAAACCAATCTTGCCCCCAGAGGAACTGAGCGTTTGTCTTTTGGCTCGTGTTGTGGATTAAAATAGTCCTTAGTCGAAACAGACGTTATAATAGCAATTGTTTCGTCTTCAAGACGGTGCAGTTCAAAATGTTCGTCGGTAGCCACCGTCAATGTTTTCGCAGGTACAGCGAGATATGCCGCCAGAAATGATGCGTCGCGGACAATACCCACAGCCCCCGTATACTTAATAAGCGTGGTGATCAACCATTTGTCTACCTCTTTTACGGGCGTACACATCAATTGACCGACGACTGTAATTGCATTTTGCCACCGATGCTCCCAAGTTCCGTGCCCTGCTAGCGGTTGGCGTCCCCAGCCGCAACCATAGGCAATGACAAACTCAAACACGCGCTCGGCCCTCGCACTTTCATCTGGCAGCGATTTTTCCACGATGGACAATAGATCTTTGCGTATATCTCGCAGTGGAAATCCGTGAAAATCCGGGCCGAGCCAGCACATTGCCACAACCATGCGGAAATCGTACTCGGTCGGAGCGTCGGCTTCAGGCACTTTTTGTCCTACACTATTGACCATCTCTTCGAATAATTCCCACGGGTTAATGATTTTCTCCGGGTTTTTGGGATTAAATTTTTCCCAATTATCGATAAGAAACTTTTGGACTGCATTCCAAATTTTTTCTACGATCCGGTCATCCATTGCATCCCTCCCCGAACACCCCTTGCCAATAAAAGCCGAATGGCTTTGGACTCGATTACTTGTTCTAAGGCCATCCATAAAATAAGCCCTTTTAGCCCGGATGTCCAGAGGGGGGCCATAAGTCAACGCGCGGCCATCCAGTTCACTCATTTTTAATGTAGGGACATGAAAATAAAATGTAGGGACATGAAAAAAAGATATCTGTTTTCCGGGATTTGTCGCGATTTTCGCGGACATCATGCTTGCATGATCGACGAAAATCGTGACTGGCCCTTTTAAGCTGCTTAAATTTTGAATATTGAAGATTCGGCGCTAATAGGAACCGTGAAGCAAGGCTGTTGCCTGTGCCATGCCGCTGGTTCCCATACCCGCCAACTCTCCACAGAGAGGACAATGCTCAGTTAAGGTGGGTGGACGTTGCCAGAGTGACAGCCGACCGTCGGGATCGTACTCTACATGCAACCAGATACTTGACGTAACTCGTTCCCCCACAAAGTCTTCCAATAAGCGCATTGCGAGCGACGCGGCCAAATGATTAAGACTCCGCAAACTGCCGGCACGTTCATGCCTCCAGTCACGATGAATGTAAAACGCCTGTTCTGCATTGGCCGAAGACAGTACCCGTCGAGCGGCGACCGAATCAGCCAGTCCGCCTAAGCAGAGCACACAAGCCTCGCCGGGTATCATCAATCGTATATCCGCTCCCATACGACGATTACCATCAAGGCTTTGCACGCCGGTGGCGATGTCCAAGTAGGGTTTGTAGAACAGTGCAGCCAAGATGTTTGCGGCCAACCGTGCTGAGTCATGATCCACGCATCCTACTAAAATGTCACACCCCTGTGCTGCCCAAAATATCTTCCGATGGGTTATCGATTCCCGGCAAAGCTTTAGCCGCAAGCTTGGAAACTCGCTAGATCGCAAATGTCGAGCAATAACCTGAACTTTTGGCAGACCAATGTCCTTCGGGCACAATCCGACCGATTCTCCCAAGTTATGCTCCTCGACAATATCCGGGTCGATCAACGTCAGACGAGAAGCCCCCCAGGCGGTTCTTAGGCCTAAGGCGATATCGCTGCCGGTACGCCCCAGCCCAATTATCCCATAACGTAACCTGCGCAGACGTTGGAAGACGTCAACGCCCAGCGCACCAATAGTGCGTGACCATCTTTCGGTGATCAGAGATTCCTTCGCTGTTTTAATTGGAAGCGATTGCCGCCAGGGGTGATGCAAGATATGCATCCCCGGCCCAACCAATTTCAATCGGTCTATTGGTTCAACGCCCGAATCACCCCGAACAATAGCATGCCAATCGCCGCATCGATAGTGTCGGCCGAAAACCACCGCTCCTACACAATCTTCGGGCAACTTGTCGGCAACGGCAAAATCATTGTTGACGAATACGGAAAAATATGGCTGGTTTTCGCCGCTGCGTACGGTCCTTAAAAGCCATTCCCTGTTTCCAGCCCAATTACTCTCTCCCACGGCCATGCGCATCTCATTGGCCGTAAAGAGATTCCCCCTAAAAAGTCGTTGAAGCATCGCATAAGGCATGGTGAGCAGTTTCATGTTAGTTGACATCCGGCGGTGTTTTCAACTGCATAGCTTACAACAAGTTCAGTTGGATGGGGCGCGCAAAAACATGCCCTCCTAAGGCGTAAATATTCATGCAGCATTACTACTTGTAGTGCCGTCAAGCTCCCTTGATGCCTTATGTTGATGGTATGAAACGATTGTAATCCGCAATCAAGCATGGACTTCATGTTATGCGGTCCCTACAAGATGGTCATAGGGCATTTACACTTTCATAAGGAGTAGCTGACCATGACATGGAACAATCACGATGATGTGGAACTGGCCGCCACAGGACTGGTAGCGATGGACGTGGCAATTGACCCGAATCAGACGAGTTTCGAGGCTCGTGAAAATGGCTTCACGCTGTATCATCGTCCAACTGGACAATCCGCGTTTATAGAAACCGAACAACTCCCCAAAAAAGGCATAAAGGGGATAAAGACCGCGGCGATCCATTCGCTTGATTTTCTTAAGGGCAGTCCCTTTGTAGCAAAAATCGCCTGCGGAGGCGGCGCCTTTAATGCAGCCGCCGCTTACAAAGCCCAAATGCAATACCAGCAAGCCAGCGGCGAGGTGCATCTGTTCAATTCCGGGGCCGCAATGCCTGAGTTGATGTGCACCTGCCGGCAATTGGGCATTCAATGCCACTGCCTGAATCGACAGCAGACTCCGCTCAACCTGATCATTGACACTGACGATGATCGGATAATTATCAAGTCGCCGACCAAACCGCT